>JAIQFR010000034.1 GCA_020073205.1 Terriglobia bacterium | reverse complement strand
GTTTTCAGCACGTGCTGGCCCATCTGGACGTTGTCGAGGCCGGTCGGCCCCATCCACCCGATGATTTGCTCGTTGGGGATCTCCTCGTATTGCCGGACCGCCTCCAGGGCTAGGGAGGGGTACCACTCGAAGTTCTGAGTCCTGCCCCCAGCTCCCGGGGTATGGGGCGGTCGCGCGGACGAGGAAGTAGTACACGACGCCGGGCGCCGGATCGTCTGGCGGACTCCAGCAGGTCGCCGTCGTGATCGTCCCCGGGCAAATCCCCGAGAAGCGCGGCGAAGGCGAGCGGACCACCCCGTACTCCGTCGCTCCGGCCTGCGCCTGCCAGCAGAAAGCGTTCTTGTCGCCCGGGACGGAGAACCCGCTGGTCCCGGAGATCTCGTCCACGACACCGTAGCCGGGCTCGCCGGGACACTGGTTGTCCAGGCCGTCGTTCACCTCGGGAGCGTCGGGATGAACGGAAGAGCACACGTCGTCGCAGTCGCCCGCGCACTCGCTAAAACCATCCCCGTCGCCGTCGGATTCATTCGTCCCCGCGAGCGACGGCCAGCCTGTCGAATTGCAGTCGTTGTTGACACCGTCGCAGATCTGGGGCGCGCCCGGGTAGATCGCCGCGTTCGTGTCGTCGCAGTCGTGGCAAGAGTCCGACCCGTCACCGTCGGCGTCTTCGCAGCACGCTACGCGTGCGAAGTAGATCTCCCAGTTTCCGTCCCGATTGAAGAGGGTTCACCGAGGAGTTCAGAGCCGGGGCGGTCCGGTTGGTCGTGGATGAGGGGAAGACCATCGGAGCGGTGTCGCGAGAGCTGGATCTGACCCCTTCGGCGTTGGGGAACTGGGTGCGGCAGGCGCGGGCGGACCGCTCGACGGGGAAGACCGGCCTGACGACCGAGGAGCGCGCGGCCTTTTTCGCCAAGAACCAGGCGTGACGGTTGTCTGGGTCGAAGCGGAGAGGGCCGAGTTTCCGGTCGCGTCGCTCTGCCGGGCTCTGCGGATCTCTCGGAGTGGTTTCTACGCGGGTCGCAACCGACCGGAATCGACGCACGCGACGGACGACCGACGCCAGCTCGGCTCCAACGTCGCCAATCAGGACCACAACTAGCAAGCCAGGTGCAGCGTGCTCACAGGCCGAATAGCAGTATGCGCAGGACTACGATCACCCCTCCCCACCCGGAGATGAGGAGCGCTCCTCGGCCGTACTTCGCAAGGTAGTAGGACGGTGAGCCCGTGTCGTACCGGGAGGGTTTTGCCCGCAGACCCACATAGATCGCCACGGGGCTGGTCAGGAACACCAGACAGTGAATCGGCTGTAGTTTATCCACCGTCTTTGACCGTGCGCCGACCCGGCCTGGGCCTGTGCTCCTTCCCACTGGTAGCGCCCGTACAGGGGTTCATCTTAGCCCCAGCCGTGCTTCCGGTTGTGCGGGAACCGTGCGGGAACGCCTCCCGGCGGGCCGCTACTCCGCCGGGAGGCATTGCCCGGAATTGTTGTATCTTTTCGGCCGTCTGTTGTGACGCGGCGGCTATGGGGGCCGGAAACGGGTTCGACTCCCACTCGCTTCCGCCAAGCTCGCGCCCCGCCGCCGCGGAGCGCTTCCCAAGGAGGACGACGTGCCCCTCGCCCTCGCGATCCACGGCGGTGCCTGGAACATCCCCGACGACGCAGTGGAAACTCACGCGGAGGGGATCGATCGCGCGATCCGGCAGGTCTGGCCGGAGATGGGCCGCGGCATGAGTGCGCTCGACGCGGTGGAGCTCGCGGTCCGCCTCCTCGAGGACGATCCCACGTTCAACGCCGGGCGGGGCGCCCACCTGAACCGGGACTTCAGGGTCGAGCTGGACGCGTCGATCATGGAGGGAACGAACCTCGATGCCGGGGCCGTCGCGGTCGTCGAGGGAGTGCGACACCCGGTGAGCGTCGCGCGGCTCGTGATGGAGCGCTCGGCCCACGTGATGCTGGCGGGCGCCGGCGCTCGCCGGTTTGCGCGGGAGCAGGGAGCGGAGATGTGCCGCACCCGGGACCTCTTGGTGGGGCGCGAGCTCGTCCGCTACGTCCGCGTGCGCCGGGGCGAGCGCGATCTCGTCAACTACGAGTTCCGCGCGAAGCGCAAGAGCGCCCCGTCCGACACCGTGGGCGCGGTCGCCCTCGACCGGCTTGGACGAGTCGCCGCGGCGACCTCCACCGGCGGAACCCAGGACAAGTCGCACGGGCGGGTCGGCGACTCCCCCGTGATCGGCGCCGGGACCTACGCGGACGACCGGGCCGGGGGGGCGTCGTCCACGGGATGGGGTGAGGGGATCCTGCGCGTCGTGCTCGCGAAGGCGGCGGTGGACCGGATGGCGGCGGGTGCTGTGCCGGCGGCCGCGGGGCGCACCGCGCTGGCGTCGCTCAGCCGGGTGCGCGGAACCGGCGGCCTGATCCTGGTGGACCGGCGTGGACGGGCCGCCGCCGTCTTCAACACGCCCCGCATGGCCCGCGGCATCGCCAGCGAGACGGGCGGGATCAGGGTCCGGGTGGACCCGGCGGGCGCGGGGCGTTGAGAGTCCCGGCCTGGCTCGCCTGGATCCTCCTCGGGATCACGTTCCTGACCGCCGGGTTGCTCCGCCAGTTCCACTCGGAGATCCCCCGCTCACCTTACGTGAACCCGCTGGTCGGCAGCTTGCTGTTCGCTGCAGTCTTCTTCCTCCTTCTGGTCGCGGCGCGCGAATGGCGGCTCGGACCGCTCCCGGGCCACGGCATCCGAATGGGAAGCATCACGCCGATCCTCCTCATGCTCCTGCTCGAGAAGTGGATCTCGCTCGGCCTGTACGGCCCCGTCTTCTATCTGGTCGCCCCCGAGGGCTTGGCGGAGGCGAACCTGGACGCGAGGTATCGCGCGTTCGCCGGCCTCGGGCTCCTCTTGACCTGCGCGCTGCTCTCGGGGTTTTCGCCGCCCGCCTGGCGCCGCACCTGGCGGCGCATCCGGCCGGGGCGATGGCCGGCGGGGGTCCTCGGCGTCGCGGCCGTCGTCGCCGGCGTCTACCTCGTCCTGGGGGGGCTCGCCGCGGCGCTCGGGGGCCGCCTGCGCCTCCACTGGCCCGCGCCGGAGGCGCTCCTGGGGTGGATCCTCTGCGGCCAGGCGCTGCGGGCGTTCGCCGAGGAGTACTACTACCGCAGCCTGCTGCTCGCCGAGATGCAGCGGCTCGGTCCGAGGCTGGGCGCGAGGGGCCGAGTGGCCTCGCGCTGGGTCGCGCTGATTCCGACCTCTCTCGTGTTCGGCCTCGAGCACGTCGCGCTCGGACCGCCGTGGGAGGAGCCGCTCCGTCAGGCGGCATTCACCCTCGCGCTCGGCTTGCTTCTGGGCGTCCTGGTGCTCGCGACCGAGAATCTCCCGTTCGTCGCCGGCCTGCACGCGTTCATCAACTGGCTCGTGCTCGGAGCGGCCCCCCGATTCGTCGACGAGACCGGGGCTCCGGCGCTCCCGGTCGGAACCTATGTGGGGCTGGCGCTGGCGCTGGCGTTCGTCCTCGCGTACCTCGCCGAACGACGCCGCGTCAGCCGCGCGCGACGGGGGAGCGCCCGGGCTTCTTGAGCGAGGCGGCGGCGCTGGCCACGTCGTCGTGCAGCTCGAAGATCCGGTCGAGCTTGATCACCTGGAGCACCGAGCGGACGCCGGGCGTGACCCCGGCGAAGCGGGCGTCCCGTCCGTTCTTCCTCGCCGCCTTGAACAGGCTGACCAGGACGCCGACGCCGGTGGAGTCCATGAAGGAAATCCCGGAGAGGTCCACCACCACGTCCGCGTCCCCGATGATGAGGTCCAGCGCCTCCGCCTTCACCTTGGCCGCGACGAGGGTGTCGAGCGCGTCCGTGCCCAGGAAGCGCAGGTGGAGGACTCCGAGCGACCGGTCCGATCGTACGTTCATCACGCGCCCCCCCCCGAGCCCGGCCCGGTGTCGATGCTGAGGACCTTCTCCACGGCCTCCTGACGGCCCTCCTTCACGACGTTCGCCAGCTCGCGGATCAGCTCGGCGATCCGGACCGCGGATTCCTCGATCACCGCCGCGGCCTTCAGGACCTTCGGGTCCGTCCCGGCCGCCAGCTTGAGCATCTGTGCCCGGCCCAGCAACGACGTCAGCGGGTTGTTGATCTTGTGGCTCAGGACGCTGAGCGTGCGCAGGACCTCGGAGAGCTTCTCGATCCGGTGGCGCTCCTCGATCTCGAGGGAACGCCGCGTGATGTCGCTGAGGAGCACCACCTCTCCTCCCTCGCCGCCGTCGAGGTTCCGGCGCGCGACCATGAGCAGCCGACCGTCGCCGCTCTCGCCCGCGACGCGCACCTCGGCGTCGGCGCCCCGGGGAACGCCGTCCAGGAACTTCGTGGACGGCCGGTCCGCGTCTGCGGAATGTCCCAGGGCGAGACGGCGTCCCGCGGGGTTGGCATGCCGCACGGACCCGTCGGCGCCGAGGATCAGGATCCCCGCGTCCAGAGCGGCGAGGACCCCGTCCAGCTCGCGGCGCGCCGCCTCGGCGTCGGCGAGGGCCCGCCCGAGGCTCGCGTTGGCCTCGGCGAGCGCGCCCGCCCGAGCCCGCAGCTCTCCCGCGACCGCCGCCTTCTGCTTGAGCGCCGCGGCCTCCGCCGCGAACGTGACCAGCGCGCGGAGCTTTCCCGCCGCGGCCGGTGAAAGGGTGCCGCGATCCTCTTTCAGCGCCTCGCAGGGGAGCTCGTTATTGATAACATCCTTTCCCGGTTCACCGGAAAAATCATTTACGTTATCAATCTCTTCTGTTTTTTTTGTTTTTAAAGTTGTGCTGATTTTTTTTTGAGTAGAGGTTCTATTCATTCAGTATTTTTTAAAGTTTATGTTCTTGAAAACGCAACATATTTTAGTTTATTGTATAAAAACAACAATTTTTAAATCTATTTATTAAAAACGTCCATCCGTCCTGCCGCGGTAGGAGTGGCGATGGGAGTTGGAGCAGACCTCGCTCAAGGCCACGGCGAGATCGTGGGTCTCCTCCTCGGTGAAGCCCGCGGACCGGGCGACCGCCGCGATCCACGTCCTGGCGTCACGGATCCGCGCGGGATCGCTCCTTATGGACAGCGCCTCCAATCGCGCGCCCTCAGGCACGAGCCACCTCTCCCGGCCCCGCGCCGACGTCCGCCCTGAGCGGCACCAGCAGCCGGAACTCGCTTCCCCCCTCGTCGCGCTTCTGCCACTTGAGCGCCCCGCCGTGCATCCTGGCGATGCGCAGCGCCTCGTGGAGGCCGAGGCCCACCCCCTTGGGCTTGCCTGTCAGCGCGTCGCCCCCCTGCTCGAAGGGTGCGAAGACGCGCTCGCGCTCCGCCGGCGGGATCCCGGGTCCCCGGTCGAGGACCGAGAAGGCCACACCGTCCACCACGCTCTCGCCCCGCCTCAGGCGGGCCGGGCCGATTCGGATCGACACCGGCGAGCCCGCCGGCGAGAACTTCACCGCGTTGTCCACGAGGTTGGCGAGCGCCCGCGCCACGCGCGCCGCGTCGACGGAGACGGGCCCGATCTTCTTCGACGCCTCGACCCGGACGCCACGAGCCCCGGCCAGCTCGATCGCTTTCGCGACGACGTCCTCGGGGGTCGTCTCGCCGACCTCGAGCGGCTCCTCGCCGTTCTCGAGGCGAACGAGCCGGAACAGACCGGTCAGGAGCTGGTCGAGGGACCGCGACGCCTGCACGATCGCATCGAGCATCTCCGCCCTGAGCTCCGGCGAGCCCCCATAATCGCGCAGCGCGGTGGCCGCGCTCAGGATGGCCGTGATCGGGGATCGCATCTCGTGGGACAGATTGGACAGGAAGCGGTCCTTCATGACGTCGAGCTCGCGAAGCTCGTCCAAGGCCTTTCTGAGCGCCGCCGTCCGGAGCCGAACGACCTCCTCGAGCCGGTCGCGGTGCAGCGTCAGCTCCTCGTGGATCCGCGCCTTGTCGAGGCCCGCGGCGAGGTGACCCGCCACGGTGGAGAGGAACCTCACGTCCGCGTCGCCGAAGGAGCCGTCGGGCGCGGGAGCGTAGGCCAGGAGGGTCATCTTCGCGTCGCCCCCGATCGGGGAGGACGCCCCGGCGCGGATGCCGGCGAGCGACGGCGGCACGTGCGTCCCCCCGACCTCCCGAGGAAGATCGTCCACCACCGTCGAGGCGGCGCTTCCGAGGAGCGTCGCGGCGAGGGCCCGTCCCTCGGGGAACGCCAGGAGCGGGTCGGCCGACCCCTTCCAGGTTCCCACCATCCCGGGAACGCCCCCGGGATCCTCGCGGAGGAGCGAGACCTGCGCCGAGCCGAGGACTTCGCCCACCGCGGCGAGCGCGGACTCGACGATCACGGTCCGGTCAAAGCTCGGACCCACCCGACGGAGCGAGTCGCTGAGCCGGCGCAGGGCGTCCGCCTCGCGCTCGAGACGCTCGGCTCGCACGGTCTGGCTGGCGAGGCCGTCCCCGAGCACCAGGCTCGCGCGCACGGACTGCTCCAGCACGTCGTCGCCGTCGAGGACGATGGACGTGGCGGCATCCTTCCCCGGGGAGGGCGCGGCGAGCCCGCCGCGCGCCTCGGCTCGGAGACGCGCCAGGCACGGGGCGAATGCCCGCTCCACTTCCCTCCCCAGTTCCGCCGGATCGAACCGCTCCCGGGTCCCTGCGGCCGCGAAGGAGGCGAGGCGCTCGAGCATCGCCCGCGCCGCCGCGACGAAGGTCTCCACGACGCCGACCGCCTTCACCGCCACCGCGGGAAAGCCGCTCGCCGGATCGGCGTTGAGCCAGCCCGCGACTTCCGCGGGCGGCGCGGCATCCGGCAGGTCCTGCTTGTTGAACTGGAAAAGGAGTGGGACGTTGACGGGATCGAGGCCGTTGGCGCGAAGGTTGATCCTGAGGTTCTCGAGGGAACCCCGGTTCTCGACCTCGCGCTCGCGGCGGGAGTCGGCCACGAAGACCACCGCGTCCGCGCCCGACAGCACGATCCTCCGGGTCGCGTCGTACCGGACCTGCCCGGGGACCGTGTAGAGCTTGAGCGCGACCCGGTAACCCAGGATCTTCCCCAGCTCCACGGGGAGCAGATCGAAGAACAGCGTGCGGTCATCCGAGGTCTCGACGGAGAGGAGCTTCGTGGTCGACCGAGGGTCGATCAGCCGGTGCAGCTCCCGGAGGTTCGTGGTCTTTCCCCCGAGCGCGGGCCCGTAGTACACGAGCTTCGCGAAGAGCGTCCGACTGCCGTGACTCCACTGGGCCACGCGTTCCCCCGGTCAGTTGTCCGCGGTGAGCCGTCGCATCCGGCCGGTCAGCGCGCCCACCGGGATGAGGCGCGGGCGGAGCGGATCCTCGGGCCCCGCGCCGCCTTCCCCCACCCCCGTGTCGATCGCCGCCCCCAGGTCGCGCAGGATCGCTTCGATCCGCCGGTCGATTTCCTGCTTCGAGAGCGGCCGGAGCGGCGCCCGTTCCTCCCGCTTCCGCCGCTTCGCGCTCATGTCCCCACGCTCCCCGACGTCCGTTCCGACAGGATCTCTCGCACGCGCCGAAGCAGCTCCGACGGGGAGTAGGGCTTGCTGATGAACTCGGTGGCCCCGGCGGCCAGCCCGCGATCGCGATCCCCTTCCTGACCCTTGGCGGTCAGCATGATCACCGGGATCGAGGAGAACCGCGGGTCGGTCCTGACGCGGCGGCAAACGGCGAATCCATCCATGCCCGGCATCATCACGTCCAGGAAGATCAGGTCGGGCCGTCCGCCCTCGAGCTTGGCGAGCCCGTCTTCCCCGTCCACCGCGGTGACGGGCAGGAACCCCTCTTCGCGCAGGATGAACTCCAGCGGTCGCCTGATGAAGGCGTCGTCGTCGATGATCAGGATCTTCTTCTCGCTCACTCGACCCTCTCCTCCTGCACTCGCTTGACCACCACGAGCGTCACATCGTCTCCGGGCGGCACGCCGGCGCAGTGCTCGACCATCGCCTGGAGGAGTCGCTCCCGGATCCGATCGGCGCCGGCGGACCGCGCCCGCACGGAGGCTTCGATCAGCCGCTCGATGCCGAACAGCCTGCGGCGCGGGTCTCTCGCCTCGACGAGCCCGTCGGTGTAGACCACCAGCACGTCGCCGGGATCGAAGTCGCGCTCGTCCTCCTCGTACGTCATCGCGGGAAAGAGGCCGAGCGCCGAGCCCCCCCGCTCGAGCCGCTCGACGCGTCCGTCCCGTCGAATCAGCAGCGGCGGGTTGTGCCCCGCGTTGCCGTAGGCGAAGCGCTCTCCCCCCGGCGGGAACCGGAAGAGCACCGCGGTAGCGAACACGTCCGAGTCGGAGAAGTCCGCCGCCAGCACCTCGTTGGTCCTCTCGAGCACGGTCGCCGGGGAGGGCTCACGCCTAGCTTCCGCCTGGAGGGCCCCTTTGGCGGCCGCCATGTAGAGCGCGGCCCCGACACCGTGCCCCGAGACGTCGGCCATGGCGAGTCCGAGCCCGCCGGGCAGCGACAGGTAGCCGTAGTAGTCGCCGCCGACGTTCTCGGCGGCGCGGTGGCCGCCGGCGATGCGGAGACCGTGCACGGTGGGGTCGCTCCGCGGCAGGAGCCCGAGGTGGATCTGGCGGGCGATCTCGTCCTCGCGCTTCCGCCTCTCGGCCCGGCGCACTTCGGCGGCGAGCCTTGTGTTCCGGATGAAGGCGGAGGTGAGGGACGCCAGCGCGGCGAGGAGCTTGACCTCACCGGTCCGGTACGACCGTTCGCCGGGCCGTCCACGAAGCACCAGCGCCCCCATCGGCTCGCTCGACTCCGAGGGGAGCGGCACCGATACGATCGCTTCCTGCTCCGGGGCCGCCTCCGCGAGAAAAGTCCGGCCGGTCTCGGCGGCGATCCGGGGAGCGTCGTCCCACGTCATGCCGCTCGGCGAGCGGTCCCGGGGAACCGCCGCGACGAGTCGCGGGCCGTCCGCCCCGCGGAGCCAGATCTCGCCGGCGCGCGCGCCGAGGGTGCGGGAAGCGTCGTCCAGTACCAGGCGCGCGATGGACTCCTCTCCCAGCACGCTGCCCAGGCGTTCGCACAACCGGTAGACGAGGGTGACCTCTTCGTATCGGTCGAGCAGCTCCACGCAGAGACTGCGGATCTCCTCCTCGTAGCCCTCGACCGGCGGCGCGACGCTCATCCCAGGACACTCCTCCACCCGTCGCTTACGCTCATGGAATCGAACAGCAATACATGAGCCATTTTATGAATATGCGTCTCAAGTTTATGTAATAATTCAACTTGATCGGTACGGGTGCCATCCTCACACGTCATTCCGATGACATCCCTTGGAATGCCGGGGCGACTCACGCGGCCGTCTTCCGCGAGTTTCTCGCTGAGACGGAGCTAGCAAGCGAGCAAGTCTTTTAAAATCAGCGGAACCGCGGCTGACAGTTTGGGGCGTCGGGCCGGGGTAAGATGGACGACGATTGTCGGGCCGGATCGCTCGATGCGACGCGGGGGAGGGTTCGGCTCCGAAGATTCGAGCGAGTACGCGCTTTCTCTCGTCCAAAGGGAAGCCTCGCGCGTTTCAATGTCGGGGTCCCTGGTGGAGGACGCGTTGGGCGCGCCGAGCGACGAAGACCTGGTGCTTGCGGTCCAGTCGGGCGACACCGATTCCCTCGGCGTGCTCGTGGCACGTTGGGAGCAGCCTCTCTTCCGCTTCGCATTCCGGCTGCTCCAGCGAACGGAGGACGCGCGCGACGTCTGTCAGGAGACCTTCCTCCGGATCCTGACCCGTTCGGAGCGATTCCGGGTCGGCGCGAGGTTCTCGACCTGGATGTACCAGATCGCGCTCAACCTCTGCCGCGACCACGTCAGACGACGGAAACGCTGGCGCTTTCTCACGTTCGAGGCGGACGAGGGGGCCGTCGAGCACCGAGTTCGGGAGCGGGTGGAAGGCCCGGTGTCGGCCGATCCGGCGGCGTCGCTCGAACGGGACGAGATCCGCCGGGCGATCCACAAGGCGCTCGGGACGCTGGCGCCGGAGCAGCGCGAGGTGCTGGTTCTCAAGGAGTTCGAGGGGCTCAAGTTCCGGGAGATTGCCGAGATCCTCGGCTGTCCCGAGAGCACGGTCAAATCCCGGATGTACTACGGCCTTACGGCCCTCAAGGGCGCCCTGGCCCGCCAGGGCGTCGAGGCGCCCTGAGAGGACGGGGAGTCTGGCCATGGCGTGCGAAGCTTATAGGGATCTCCTGGTCGCCCGGCTGTACGACGAACTGGACCCAGCCGACGCCGGGCGGCTCGACGCACACCTCGAGCGATGCACCGCTTGCAGGGACGATCTCGCGCAGCTCGCGTTCGCGCGAGAGCAGCTGCGCCGGGCCGAGTCTCTCTTCCCGGTATCGCCGCGCGTGGTTCTCCTGTCGCCGCGCCCCTTCCGCCGTCCGATTTGGGCGTTCGCGGCGGGCTTCGCGTGCGCGATGATCGTCCTGGCCGCAGGGCTCGGTGCCGGCTGGACTCTGAGGGACCGCGAGACGCCTGTCGGCGCCGGCTCGAACCCGCTCGCGGCCGGGGTCACGCGGGCGGAGGTGGAGGGACTTCTCCGTCAACAGGAGGCGACCCTCGACCACCGCCTCGAGGCGGCGCGAATCTCCGCGCCGGCGTCGCCGGCTGCAGCGCTCACCCGCGAGGATCTGGACGCCGCGTTCTCCCGCCTCGAGAAGAAGATCGAGGGCCGGAGGGCGGCGGACATGGGCTACCTTCTCGATGCGATCTCCGCGTCGGAGCTGCGGTCGAACACCCGGCTCGGCCAGACGCGGGAAGCGCTCCGGTACGTCGCGCTCGCGAGCGACCCGAGGGTCAGCGCCCAGTAGGTTGAGCGGCCGGCTCGGGCGCGACGCCGAGATCCGCGAGATGATCCGCGGCCGCCGGCGCCACTTCCAGCCCGTCGTCGTCCGGCGCCGTGGAGAGCGACGCACGAGCCCGCAAGAATGCGGTCCGCGCATCCGCCTCGAGGCCCTGGAACTCCAGCTCCCTCCCCAGGAGGTAGGCTCCCGTTCCCGCACCGACCCCCTTGCGCTCCCCCCATGGGATCCGGCGCAGGACATCGGCCGCGAGATCGTGGCGGCCGGCGCCGGAGAGCAGCAAGGCGAGATTCGCGAGCGCCGACGGCGCCGCGCCTCCGGCCACCGCACCGTCGGCGGCCGCCCAGGCGGCGACCACGGCAGGCGAGCGCGCACCGTCGTGACGGACGGGGATCACGGGAGTCGGGGCCGTGCGGACGCGGACCGCCCTTGGAGCCCCTTGCGGCCCGGCGACGTGGACCTCGATCTCCGATCCGGGCGCGGCGTCCCGAAGGGCGGCGGCGGCTTGTCGAGAGCCGTCGACGGCCGATGATCCAACGGCCAGGACGCGGTCCCCGACCGAGATGTTCGCGGCCGCCGCGGGACCGCCCGGCGCAACTTCCACGACCACCGCTTTCCCCCAGACCGAGCTGTCCGCCAGTTTCATGCCCGTCGAGCTCTCGAGCCACGCGGGGCGGGAGGGGTCGGGAAGCGTGCCCTCGATCCGCTCCACGGTGCGAAGAATCGGGCTATAGAGCGCGCCGCGGTCTGCGGGCCCGCCGCCGGGCGCCGGGGTTACCGTGACCGCGAGGTCGGTGCCGCCCGGGAGCTGGACCGCCTCCCAGCCGTGGGTCGAGGACAAGTCGGCGCCGGGCGGAAGCGGCAGCGGAGGCGCCGCGCTGAACGACTCCGCGAACGGCGAGAGCGCTCGGGGCCACTCGGCCACCACGCGAGCGAGGTTCGGCCGCGGGCGGACCTCGACCTCGAGCCCACCCTCTTCGGGCAGCTCGACCCTGGCCCACCAAACCACCCGACCACCGGCGCGGACCTCGACGTCCCGCGGTCCCGGGCAGAGCTCGAGGGGCTCGATCGGCAGGGTTCCCGCGGGATTCCCGTCGACTCGAACTTCGCCTCCCTCGATCGAGCCCATGAGCTTGAGGCGGGACCGGACCGGGTCGAGCGCCACCGTCTCGATGGCGAGGGGCGCGTGATCCATGAGATCCACCGTGATCATTCGCCGGTGACGCACGGTTCGATAGCAGGGCTTCCTCAACGTGATCGCGTGCTCGCCCGGAGCGAGATCGTCGATCTCGAGCTGCGCCGGGGCGTCGGGCGCGCCCGATTTCGGCCTCGCCGTCTCGCCCGAGGGTTGATCGTCCACCGAGACCAGGACGCCATCCGGCTCGGTACGGACGACGATGCTGCGGACATTGGGGACCAAACGGACGACGAACGGGGTCTCGTGTCCCGGCTGCACGTCGATCGTCCGCTCGAGCGGATCGAACCCCTTCCTCTCCAGGCGAAGGGTCCGGCTCCCGGCGAGCGCGGGGAGGGTGCCGTCGGCCAGGCGGCGCGCCGGCCGGCCATCCACCAGCACGGTGGCGTCTGAAGGGTCGAGGTCGATGCGCAGCATGCCCACACGATCCGCTCGGGCCTTCTCGAACCGGGCGATCGCCTTCCTCGAGGCGACCGCCGGGTCCGGCTCGAACGCCGGGTCGAGATCGAGGACTTCCCGGTAGTCCTGTTCCGCGGCGTCCAACGCGCCGCTGGCGGCGTGAGCCTGCGAGCGAAGCACCAGCGCGTCGAGCCTCGTCGACGCAGGCAGCGCGGGATCGCGGAGCATCGCGTCGATCGCGGCCAGCGCGGACTCGAACCGAAGCGCGAGGAGGTCGTCGCGGATCGCGTCGAGAGGCGAGGACGGGCGCGCCGGGGTCGGCGGGGGCGGCTCCTCGGCGCGCGGAACGGCCGGGCTCATGAGGCAGACCGAGACGGCGAGCGCGACGAGCGCGATGCTTGCCTGAGTTTTCACGGGAACCTCGCCGTCGTCCCGCCCCCCTCCGCCTGGAGGTCGAGGGAGCCGTCCGCGCCCAGGACGATCGTGTCGGCCCGCGGGAGGCCCGCGGCCCGGATCGAGACGCGATCGCGGACCTGGCCGTCCGGGCCGAGCAACAGGACCTCGTCCGCCTTCGAGTCGAGCACGGCCACCTCCCCCGCCGGATCCGCTGCGAGCGCCTCGGGCCGCTCGCACGGGACCGCGGCGATCGGTCGCAAGCTCCCGTCGGCGAGCACTTCGACGAGCCCCTTGGCCCGCGCATCGAGGCTCACGAGCCGCGCTCCGTCCCAGACGAGACCGGTCAGCCGAGGAGCCTTGGCAACCCCGGCGAGCGCCGCGGGCGACGGAGCGCCCGGCTCGAGCACGCCGATTCTCTCGCCGTGCCGGTCGAGGAGATAGAGCCGGCCCCACCCGTCGGCGGTCATGGCCGAGGCCGGCGAGAAGGCTCCCAGCTCGGCGACGGCAACGGGTCCCGACGGCAACAAGCGGTAGAGGCGCTCGCCCGCCGCCGCGAACCGGCGTCCCATCGAATCCTCCGTGAGCGCCTGCACCCCGTCCAGCGCGAAGCGCGCGCCGGTCTTCCCGTCGGCTTCGATTTCGATCACCGCTCCCGTGCGCCGGTCGGCCAGGAGCAGTCCTCCGTCGCGGAGGCGTGCCGCCGCGGCGACACCCTTGAGACCGGATGGCGCGGTCACGGCGGTTCCGCCTGTCCAGCGCCCCCCGACGCCCGCCTGCCGCAGCGTGCTCCGCACGGCCAGGTCCCGGAGCGCCAAGGTCTCTCGCTCACCGCCTTCCTCCGCGTTCTCCTCGATCAGCGCCGCGGCGCGTCCGGGCTTCCCGTCGCGCAGCAGCATCCTCGCGAGGCGGGCACGACTCCTGTCGCCGGCCGGGGTCGTCGCCCCGTCGATCGCCAGGCGCTGGTAGGCCGATCTGGCCCGCTCCCGCTCTCCCGAACGCTCGTCGATCCAGGCGATCCCGAACCGCGCGGAGGAGCGCCAGCGCTCGTCCACTGCGCCCGTGGCCACCCCGAGCAGATCGAGGCGAGCGCGCGCGGGGTCGCGCCCCAGCAGCGGCTCCAGGCGCAGGAAGGCGCGGAGCACCCTCGCCTCGCTCGCGCGGTCCCCACCCGGGAATCCGTCGATCGCCCGATCGAGGAGCGCCGCGGCGCGGAGAGCCTCCGGCGCCGCGATCCGGCCGAGATCCCCGGGCCACGTGGCGACCGGCAGCAGCAGCGCCTGCTCCACCAGCGCGTCGTCGGCGAGCGGTCCGGCCGGGTCGAGATCGAAGACCTTCGCCAGCGCGGCGGCCGCGTCCGCCGATCCCTCCGCCACCAATCGTCGCGCGATCCTGTACTGCCGTGCCGCGCCCTCCGGATCGCGAACCGGGGCCGTCTCCGCCGCCTTCGATAGGAGCGTCACCACGAAAATCGCGACGATCAAGGCCGGCGTTCGCCGAGGTCGGGTCATCTCCTGCCCCCCCTTTCGAATCCGAAGCGGAGCGGAGGGTTGTTCGGCCCGGCGACGAGATCCACGTCCTGCTCCTTCGACTCCCCGGTGGGTTCGTACTCGACCTTGACTCGGTAGTGCCCGGCGCCCACCTCCCGCTTCACGGGAGTCTCGTCGAGGAATCGCCATTCGGTACCGTCGCGCCGAAGGTACACCTTGCAGTTGCCGGGAAACGCCTGGACCGTGAGCACGGCCATCCCCGGAATCTCCAGTCGAGGGGTCGTGGTCACGCCTCCACCCACCTCCGCTTCGCCGTGGACGTCGATCCAATGTTCCTCGTCCACCGCGCGGATCGAGTGCTTCCCTTCCGGCAGATCGATGGCGCCTCCCCCCCGGTCGACGCGGCGCCCGTCCACGAAGAACGTGACCGGGAAGGGCGTAGCCGGGAGTTTCAACCGGCCGGTGGGGATCGCCGCGAGCCGCAGTCCCGCCGCGGCGGTTCGAGCCTCGAGGGGCGTGGCGCCGGATGGGATCGCCACGCTCGCGGCGTGGTGTCCCGGCGCCGACGCTTCGAGCGCGTTCTCCCGGCACAGCTCGAGCGTCAGGTGGGCCGGCGCGGGGATCGCCGATCCACCGTTCAAGCGCACTCGCGCGCCGGAAACGCCCGGGTCCACGACGACCTCCGCTCGCACGGGGTCCAGAACCAGGACGATCTCGCGGCCGCCGTCCGCGGGAGCCAGCGTATGGGTCGCCTTGCGGCAGTCCTGCGCCGCGGATAGGACGCCGAACGGCTCCATCGACGTGAAGCGGACGCTGTTGCCCGTCACCGGTTTCCCGTCGAGGGAAACCGGGACTCCCACCGGTTCGGTCTTGACTCGGGCTTCGATCCACACCTCAGCTGGCTTCGGCGGCGCCCCTGGCACTCCGCGGAACACGACGTAGGCGGCCGCCGCCACCGCGAGAACTCCGCCTGTGGCGCCGAGCGCCGCCACGACGCGCCCTCCGCGCCGTCTCGGCTTCGCCGGCTCCGGCGCGTCCGCCTCAGGGAGGCGCGCCCCGCGCGCGCGCCTGGGCGACGGCCCTTGGGCAGGCGGAGCGGCGGCCGCGCCCGGAGCGGCGGCGTCCGTGGCAGCCCGGCGGAGCGACGCGGCGAACGCCTCGCCGTCGGGGAACCTGTCGTCCGGCTCCTTGGCCAGTGCCTTGCGGAGGAACACCGACAGGCCGGCCGGAAGCGTGGGCCTCTGGATGAACGCGTCGGCCGCGTCCTCGTTCACGATCCTGTAGAGCACCGAGGAGACCGACTCGCCCCCGAACGGCTTCTCTCCGGTCAGCATCTCGTAGAGGACGACCCCGAGCGAGAACAGGTCGCTTCGTCGATCGAGGGTGGCGCCGCGGACCTGCTCCGGGGACATGTAATTCGGCGTCCCCATCAGCGTCCCGTCGTGGGTGAGCTGGGACGCCGGGTTCTTGGCGAGGCCGAAGTCCATGATCTTCACGGAGGTCTCGCCGACGCGCATCAGATTCGCCGGCTTCACGTCCCGGTGAACGATGCCCGCGCGATGCGCGTAGGCGAGGGCCTCGGCGGCGCGGGCGACGATCTCCACAACCGTTCCGATGGGCAGGAGGCCGTCGGCCCCGCAGAAGCCGTCGAGGGTCTGGCCCTCGACGTACTCCATCGCGAGGTAAGGAACGCCTTCGGCCTCGCCGACGTCGAAGATCGTGACGATGCCGGGGTGGAGGAGCTTCCCCGCGGACCTCGCCTCCCTCAGGAACCGCTCGCGCGCGGAGGTCTGGTCCTGCTCCGGAAGCCCTGCGAAGACCTGGATCGCCTTGATCGCCACCGGCCGGTCGATCTCCGGATCGTGTGCCAGGTACACCCGGCCCATGGCGCCGCGACCCAGCTCCTTGACGATCCGGTAGCGGCCGAGATTCTGGAGCTCCATCGCTCGGGGTGGCCCCGGCGCGCGGCTCGATTCAGGACGGCAAGGAGCCCGACGGACCGGCCTGACTCTCCAGGTCGGCCAGGTACTCCTCGACGAGCCTGCGCTGCGCGGATTCGTCCAGGCTCGAGGCCACGAGCTTCGAGGCGGCGCGGACCGCCAGGTCCGCCGCCGCCGCCCTCAGCTCACCCTGCGCCTGCCGCAAGGCGGTCTCGACCTGCGATTCGGTCTGCTTCAAGGTCTGCTCGCGCTGGCGGCGGGCGTCGTCGAGGATCTCGGCCTTGAGCCGCTCCGCGTCCTTCCGGCCGGCCTCGACCGCCTCCAGTCGTTCCTGGCGTGCCTTCCCGAGGATCTGCCGGTGCTGCTCGAGCAGGGCGGCGGCCTCCTCGCGATCCTGTCGGGCCTGGTCCTGGCTCTCGCGGATCATCCGCTCCCGCCTATCGATGGCTCCCAAGAGAGGGTTCCAGGCGACGATGCGAAGGAAGATCGCCAGCGCGAGGAACGTCACCACCGTCCAGAAGACGGTCCCGATCTTCGGAGTGATCAGGGCGCTGCTGCCCCCTCCCCCCTCCGCCTCCGCGGCGGCCGTCGCGGTGGCGAGGCACGCCAACGCCAGCGGGACGAGGAATCGACGCCACATCGCCGGTTCTCCTACTTGAACGCGAGGATGATGCAGATCACCAGCGCGAAAAGCGTGGCCCCCTCGATCAGCGCCGCGGAGACGATCATCGCCGTCTGGATCAGTCCAGCGGCCTGAGGCTGGCGCGCGATGCCGTCCATCGCGCTCGCGGCGAGGCGGCCGATGCCGGCCCCCGCGCCGATGATCGCCAGTCCCGCTCCCAGACCCGCTCCGAGGAACGCAAGGGCCAGATTCAGATTCAGATGCTCCATGTCGGCGGTCCTCCTTTCGATCTCTCGATGCCGGCCCGGTCAGTGCGCCGGGTGCACGGCCATACCGATGAAAAGTGACGTCAGCATCGTGAAGATGTACGCCTGCAGAAAGGCCACCAGGATCTCGAGCAGGTAGATGAACAGCGCGAACGGCACCGACACGGTCGCCATGAACGCCGTCTTCATGATGAAGATCAGGGAGATCAAGCTCAGGATCACCACGTGCCCCGCGGTCATGTTGGCGAAGAGCCGGATGCACAGCGCGAACGGCTTGGTGAACATCCCGAGGAACTCCACGGGGAGCATGATCGGAATCAGCCAGACCGGGAGGCCGTGGGGCAACAGGTTGCGGAAGTGGCCGAGGAACCCGAATTCCCGAATCCCCGAAGCCTGCACCATGACGAAAGCCATGGCCGCGAGGCCGGCGGTGACGCTGATCCCCGAGGTGGGCGTCGAGAATCCGGGGACGAGCCCCAGCAGGTTGCACGTCAGGATGAAGAAAAACGTGGAGAGGAGGTATCCCACGTACCGATCGGCATGACGTGGGATGTTCTTGTGGGCGATCTCGTCCCGCACGAACAGGACGAGCATCTCGAGGAGACCGCGGAGTCCCCGGGGGACCGGGTCCTTGGACCGCCTCGCCGCGAGGCCGAGGATCGCCAGGAGCAACACCCCGGCGATCCACATCATGACCACGTTGCGCGTGATCGAGAAGTCGTAGCCCGCGATCTCGATCCGCGGCAGGTGGATCACCGCCTGTGTGAAGGGGACCTCGATTTCGTTGGAGTCGAGGATGTGGTGCAGGATGTGCTCGCCGGCGTTGAAGGTCGCCGGCGCCTGCTGCGCCGCGTGCGCTTCGGCTCCGCTCATGCCTGCCGCACCGCTCCGTCCGGGCCGGTGCGCCGCCGACCCGCCCTGTAGAAGAAGATCGCCTCGTAGACCTGCAACGGCACGAAGCCCGCCCCCAGGCCCACGAGAAACGCGGAGAGCGCACCACGTCCCGCTCTCGCCGCCCCCAGGGCACCGCCCAGGGTGGCCGCGAGCCTGCTCAGGATACCTGCAACGATCGCCACAAGAAAGCCCGTACCGGTCTTGCCGTACGCGGCGGCGAGCCCGGCGCCCGACGCCAGGCCGATCGCGGCCATCACCCCCCAGCCCACCGCTCCCCATGCGAGGCCGACGGATGCATCGGGCCGGAACGTCGCGAACGCCGCCACGGCGGAGGCCACGGACACCGCCGAGGCCCCGGCGACGAAGCGGAGGGATCGAGTCCGAATCATCGCACTCCGTCCCCCGCTCCCCCTCGCGGGGGCAGCACCGTCCGGAAGAAGGCCAGGAAGCCCGCGGCCATCCCCAGCGCCGCTCCGACGAGGAGCAGCCACGGCCCGGTCCCGAGCCACACATCCAAGCGGCGCCCGAGCACCACCCCGAGGAGCAGCGGCACGGCGATCTCGAACCCCAACCCGACGTAGGACCAGGGCGAAGGCCCCGACGATCCCGGCTCGACCTCGACCGGTCCGCTCACGGCGCCCCTCGTGCCGCCCGGGTCAATGTAGCAGCCCTGTCAAGGCTACGGTGCCGCGAGGGGCAGCAGCGCGTACTGAGCGAAACGGATGAATGGCTGGGGGTACACGCCGATGATCAGCGTGAAGGCGAGCGAGACCGTGAGCGCGGCGGCGAGCGGGACCGACACGACCACCCGGTGCTCGGTCTCCGGCGCGGTCATGTACATCGCCACCACGAGACGGGCGTAGTAGTAGAGGGAGATCGCGCTGTTCACCACGGCGATGACGGCGAGCCACGCGTAATCCGCCTTCACCGCAGAGCCGAACAGCCACCACTTCCCGATGAAACCTGCCGTGGACGGGATGCCGGCCAGTGAAAGCAGGAACACCAGCATCGTGACCGCCGCCAGCGGGTTGGTGCGCGCGAGCCCCCGGAAGTCCTCGACCCGGTCGCCGACGATCTCGCGCCGCCTGAGCATCGCGACCATCCCGAAGGCACCCATGTTGGTGAATGTGTAGACCAGGAGGTACAGGACCACCGCGGTCATCCCGTAGCGCTGGGTGAGAGCGTCCCCGCGTGCTGCCCCCACGGCGATCAGGCCGAGCAGCATGTAGCCCGCGTGGGCGATGGACGAGTACGCCAGCATCCTCTTGACGTTGTCCTGGAGGATCGCCACGACGTTGCCGAGGGTCATCGACGCGATCGCCAGCACGACCAGGAGCGGCGTCCAGTCCGCCGCGAGGCCGTAGAACCCGCGGAGGAACACGCGGAGGAACATGGCGAACGCGGCGGCCTTCGCCGCAGTCGAGATGAACGCGGTGACCGGCGTCGGCGCGCCCTCGTACGCGTCGGGGGTCCACATGTGGAACGGTACCGCCGCGACCTTGAACGCCATGCCCACCAGCACCAGGATCGCGCCGATCTCGAGCAAGCTCCGCGGCCCCGTCTCCCCCCCGGCGATCGCCATCGCGACGCCGTCCAGGTTGTAAGTGCCGGTCGTACCGTAGACCAGCGAGACGCCGTACAGGAGGATCGCCGAGGCGAACACCCCGAGGAGGAAATACTTCAGCGCGGCCTCGTTGGACTTGCGGTTCCCCTTGGTGAACCCTACCAGCACGTAGACCGACAGCGCCATGGTCTCGAGGCCGATGTAGAGCACGGCGAAGTCGTTCCCCGAGGCGAGCAGCATCATGCCGAGCACCGCGAACACCACCATGGCGTAGAACTCCCCCGACTGCGCCCCCTCGTCGTCGAGGAATCGAACCGCCATCAGGATCGCCAGTGCCGCCCCTATCAGGAAGATGATCTTGAAGACGATCGAGAAGCCGTCGGTCACGTACGCCGATCTCCCCTCGGCGTCGATGAACGTGCGCACACCGGGACCGGCCAAGACCTTGGGTCCCGCCCCCGGCACCGCCGGCCCGTACGCGGCGAGGAGCACGGCGACCGCCACCACTCCGACGAGGGCCACGGCTGCGATGGCGCGGCGGCGATCCTGAGGCAGCACGACCGACAGCCCGAGGAGCACGAACCCCACCACGACGAGGAGCAGCTCGGGCTTGAGCCAGGTGAGGTTCTGGACGGCCGCGCCCGGGTCGAATCCGCCCATCACCGAGCCTCGGTCGCACCGTCCCTGGCCGGGACGCCCTCGGGAGCGCGGTCGCGGAGCACCCGGGCCACGTCGGGCACCGCGGGGAAGATCCCCGCGATCCCTTGCGGATAGACTTGGGTCTTCTCCACCTGCTGGACCACGCGGTTCACCGGCTCGTCCAGGATCCTGAAGAACGGCGCGGGATACAGGCCGATCCAGAACGCCGCGATCGTCAGCGGGACGAGGGTCATGATCTCGCGGAAATTCAGGTCCTTGAGCTTGAGGTTCTCCGGGTTCTCGATCTTGCCGAACATCGTCCTCTGGTAGAGCCAGAGCATGTACGCAGCCCCCAGCACGATGCCGGTGGCGCCGAGCACCGCCCAGTACTTCTGCGGGAGGCGGAACGCCCCGAGGAGGATCGTGAACTCGCCGACGAAGCCGTTGCCTGGGATCGCTGGCATGCCGATGGACGACAGGGTCATCAGCATGAAGAACACCGCGAAGACCGGCATCACCTTCGAGACCCCCCCGTAGTCGGCGATCAGCCTCGTGTGCCGCCGTTCGTACACCAGGCCGACGATGAGGAACAGCGCGCCGGTGGACAGCCCGTGGTTCAGCATCTGGAGCACGCCGCCTACGATCCCCTGGTAGTTCAGGGCGAACACGCCGAGCATGCAGAAGCCGAGGTGGCTCACCGAGGAGTACGCCACCAGCTTCTTCCAGTCCTTTTGCACCATGGCGACCATCGCCCCGTAGATGATCCCGACGACGCACAGGCCGAGCGCCCAGGGGAGGAAGTACCGGGTGGCGTCGGGCAGGATCGGCAGGCTGAACCTCACGAACCCGTAGGTTCCCATCTTCAGGAGGACGCCCGCCAGGATCACGGACCCCGCGGTGGGGGCCTCCACGTGGGCGTCCGGGAGCCAGGTATGGAACGGGAACATCGGGACCTTGATGGCGAACCCGACGAAGAAAGCGAGCCAGACCCAGTACTGGAGATCGAACCAGTCCTTCCAGGCCCCCATGGCCTGCAGTACGCGCACGTCGAACGTGTAGGTTCCGGTGACGCTGCCGTGGTAGAAGTAGAGCGCCAGGATGCCGAGGAGCATCAGGACCGATCCGAGCAGCGTGTAGAGGAAGAACTTGATGGCGGCGTAGAGCCTGCGAGGACCTCCCCAGATCCCGATCAGGAAGTACATCGGGACCAGCATGACCTCCCAGAAGACGTAGAACAGGAAGAAGTCGAGGCTGACGAACACGCCGATCATCCCGGTCTGCAGCAGGAGCATGAAGAAGTAGTACTCCTTCACCCGCTCCGTGATGGCGGTCCAGGACGACAGGACCGAGATGAACCCGAGGAGGGTCGTGAGCAGGATCAGCAGCATCGAGATCCCGTCGACGCCCACCACGTATCTCGCGCCGATGGATTCCACCCAGCGGGCCTCCTGGACGAACCGGAAGCCGAACGCGTCCTTCGGCGCCGCGCTCCACGCGAACCAGAGGGGAAGGCTGACGAGGAACCCGAGCCCCGCCACGACCGTCGCGAACCTCGCGATCAGCTCCTTCTTCTCCTTGTCGAGGAAGAGGAGGAGGACCGCCCCCGCGAGCGGGAGGTAGGTGACGACGTTGAGCAGCTGATTGCCGAAAGGGTTCATCGCGGAAGACTCCTCTCCGGGGTCGCGCTACCGTGCCAGCGTGTAGATGATCAGCAGAAGGAACACCCCGAACACCATCATCGCGGCGTAGCTCTGCACCACGCCGGTCTGTACCCTGCGGAACACGAAGGAGGCCCCGCGCACCGTGGCCCCGACGAGGTTGACGAGGCCGTCGACGAGCCAGCGGTCGTTCGCGTTCGAGACGTGGCTCAGGCCGACCGTCACGTGCCGGACGCCGTTCACGGCGCCGTCCACGATCCCCACGTCGAACGCGCGGGCCGCGCGGCAGAGGGCGTAGAACGGCCGGATGACGAGGGCGTCGTAGAGCTCGTCCACCCAGTAGAGGTTCCGCACCAGCCGGTACGCGGGACCGAGCGCCTCCGCGAGGCGCTCCGACATCCCCTCCCGCCTCCGGTACAAGACCGTCGCCAGCCCGATCCCGGCCAGCGCCACCGCCACCGCGAGCGCCATGAATCCCAGCTCGACCCCGGCCCCCGCGTGCTCCGCCGCCGCCTCCCCCGCCCCCGCCGCCCCTGCCCCCACGAACACCGGCGTAAGCCACCGGCCGAACACGTTCACGTCCGCTCCCAGCGCCAGCGCTCTCGGAATCCCGATCCAGCCCCCGATCACCGACAGCACCGCCAGCACCATCAGCGGCACCGTCATCACCCTGGGCGACTCGTGCACGTGGTGCGCCTGCTCCTCCGTCCCCCTAAAGCTCCCGAAAAACGTCAGGTAGAGCAGCCGGAACATGTAGAACGCCGTCACACCCGCCGCCGCCGCCAGCACCGCCCACACCCCGCGGTGCCCCGACGACCACGCCCCCCACAGGATCTCGTCCTTCGAGAAGAATCCCGCGAGCCCGGGGATCCCCGCGATCGCCAGCGTCGCCACCAGGAACGTCCCGTACGTCGCCGGCATCTTCCGCCTCAGTCCCCCCATCCGCCTTATGTCCTGCTCCCCCGACATCCCGTGAATCACGCTCCCCGCCCCCAAGAACAACAGCGCCTTGAAGAACGCGTGCGTCATCAGGTGGAACATCGACCCCGCGAACGCCCCCACCCCCGCTCCCGCGAACATGTACCCCAGCTGGCTCACCGTCGAGTACGCCAGCACCTTCTTGATGTCCGTCGCCGCCAGTCCCATCGAAGCCGCGAAAATCGCCGTCAACGCCCCGATCAGAGCCACCACCGCCATCGCCGCGGGAGCGTGCACGTACAGCGCCGACATCCGGCACACCATGTACACCCCCGCCGTCACCATCGTCGCCGCGTGGATCAGCGCCGACACCGGCGTCGGCCCCGCCATCGCGTCCGGCAGCCACACGTATAGCGGCACCTGCGCCGACTTCCCGCACGCCCCCACGAACAGCAGGATCCCCACCCCCGTCAGGACCGCCTGCGGCATCCCGCCCCCCGCGATCCCCTCCGACACCCGACGGAACTCCAGACTCCCGAACGCCGTCGCCAGGTACAGCATCCCGATCAGGAACGCGAAGTCCCCGATCCGGTTCGTCAAGAACGCCTTCCGCCCAGCGTCCGCGCAGCTCATCCCCGTCCGCGCGTCGAACGGCCGGTCGTAGAAGAATCCGATCAGGAGGTAGGAGCACAGCCCCACCCCCTCCCAGCCCACGAACATCACCAGCAGGTTCGACGCCAAGACCAGCGTCAGCATCATCCCCATGAACAGGTTCATGTACGCGAAGAACCGCGCGTACCCCTCCTCGTGCGCCATGTAGCCCGTCGCGTACACGTGGATCAGGAACCCCACCCCCGTCACCACCAGGAGCAGCACCGCCGACAGCGGGTCCAGCGCGAACCCCCAACCGATCCTCAGCCCCTCCCCCCCGGGCCCCAACGACCCGAGCGGCAGCCACGTCCCCAGCTCGGTCTCGTAGTGCCGCCCCGACTCCGGCAGCCCCGACAGCTCCGTCACCGCCCCCAACGACAAAAGGAGCGACAGCAGCACCACCCCGCACGCCACCCAGGCCACCGCCCGCCGCGACATGAACCGGCCGAACAGGCCGTTCGCCGCGACGCCCAGGAGCGGAAGGACCGGAATCAGCCAGATCAGCTTCAGCATCGCCGCCCTACCACTTCAAGAGGTGGATCTCGTCGACATCGGTGGTTTCGCGCAGCCGGAACAGCGCGATGACGATCGCGAGCCCCACCGCCGCCTCGGCGGCGGCGAGCGTCATGACGAAGAAAGCGTAGATCTGCCCCTCGGACTGCCCGAGCTGGCGGGCGAACGCGATGAACGCCAGGTTCGCCGCGTTGAGCATCAGCTCGATGCTCATCAGGATCAGGATGGCGTTCCGGCGGAGGAGCACGCCGACGACGCCGATGGAAAAGAGGATCGCCGAGACCAGGAGGACGAGGCGCGGTTCCACTACAGCCTCCTCTTGGCCAGGAGCACGGCTCCGACCATCGCCACGATGAGCAGGAGGGAGATGACCTCGAACGGGTAGAAGAACCGGGAGAACAGCTCCCGGCCCACCGCCTCGACCGTCCCGAATCCAGCGGGCCGCGCCGGGAACGGCGAGACGGCCCCCTCGAGGAGCGCCCGGCCGAGGAGCACCGCGAAGGCCAGCGCGAGGAGCGGGCCGACGACGCGCTGGATCGAGCCCGATCCGGCCCGGCGGGCCTCGTCGCGCAGGTTCAGCAGCATGATCACGAAGACGATCAGGA
This sequence comes from Terriglobia bacterium, assembly GCA_020073205.1. NCBI lineage: Bacteria > Pseudomonadati > Acidobacteriota > Terriglobia > Terriglobia bacterium. Next base: position 18,127 of record JAIQFR010000034.1, on the reverse strand, counting down.
CGAGGATCGCGCCGGCGTAGACGATCACCTGGAGGAGCGCGATGAACTGCGCCCTCAGGACCAGGTAGAACCCGGCGATCGAGATCAGGTTGACCCCCAGCGCCAGCGCCGCGATCACCGGTTTCCGATGGGTGATCGTGACCAGCGCCGAGGCGACCGCCAGGACGGCGAGGACGAAGAAGGCGATCAGCTCCATCGCGCCCCTCTCACCCGCGGATCCAGCCGAACGCCGAGAGCACGGCGGTCAGCATCAGGTTCGCCAGCGCCAGCGGGAACAGCCCTTTCCAACCCAGGTTCATGAGCTGGTCGTAGCGGAACCGGGGGAGCGTCCAGCGGACCCAGACGAAGAGGAACTGGAAGAACGCGAGCTTGGCGAGGAACGTGAGGATCTGAAGCGCGCACAGCGGCCATCCCGTGACCGAAACCGGGAATCCGAGCTGCCAGCCGCCCAGGAACAGGGTGACCAGGAGCGCCGACGAGGTCGCCATGTTCATGTACTCGGCCATGAAGAACATCGCGAACTTCATCGACGAGTACTCGGTGTGGTAGCCGGCCACCAGCTCCGACTCGGCCTCGGGCAGGTCGAACGGGAGCCGGTTCGTCTCGGCGAACCCCGCGATCAGGAAGATCAGCAATCCGAGGAGCTGCCAGCCCCCGGCGAACGCGTTCCAGTTCCAGAACCAGCCGGCCTGCCGCTCGACGATGGCCATGGGCCGGAGGGTTCCGGAGACCAGGAGCACGCCGATCACCGACAGCGACAGCGCCAGCTCGTAGGAGATCATCTGCGCCGACGACCTGAGGCCTCCCATGAGCGCGTACTTGTTCCGCGAGGCCCAGCCGGCCGTCACGATCCCGAGGACGCCGAGGGCGCTCGCGGCGAACGCGTAGAGGATCCCGCCGTCGAGGTCCAGGACCGCCAGCGCGACCCTCCGCCCGAACACGGTGACGGTCGGGCCGAACGGGATCACGGCGAAGGCGAAGAGCGCGGGGACGAGGGACATCGCGGGGGCCAGGAGGAACGCCGGACGGTACGCCTCCGCCGGGAAGACCTCCTCCTTCATCAGGAACTTGACGCCGTCCGCGATCGGCTGGAAGAGCCCGAAGGGACCGACGCGGTTCGGGCCCCACCTGAACTGGATCAGCCCGGAGAGCCGCCGCTCGACCCACTCCATCACGACCACGATGCCGAACAGGCCTCCGGTCGCGATCGCGAGCTTCCCCGCGGTGACCAGAAGGTTGAACAGGAGGTCGCTCACGTCACCCTCGGGAAACGCCCAGGAGACCGATCGTCGTGGCGTCCAGCCCCCGGAACCGCTCGACCGACGCCGCCAGCGCCTCGAGGACCTCGTCCGACGACGTCCACTGCGGCATGTCCCCGCCGGCCGCCTGGGCGAGGTCGCACGCGATGCGCCAGCCGGGGCGCCCCTCGCCTCGCGGGAGGTGGCAGCGGCGGACCCGCTGGGCGCGCCCCTCGAAGTTCACGAGGGTCCCATCCTCCTCGGCCCAGGCCGCGGCCGGGAGGCGGACGTCGGCCCCCTCGGCGGCGCCGGAGACGAACGGCCCGACGAAGATCACGCTCGCCACCCTGGACCGCACCGCTGGATCGGGCGCGGCGGAATCGGCGGAATCGAGCGGGTCCCCCACCACGAGCAGCGCCGCCACCTCGCCCCGCGCCGCCGCCTCGAGGACCGCCGCTTCCGTGGCGGACTCTCCCAGGATCCAGGCGGCGCCCGTGGAGTTCGCCCCCTTGTCGGCGCGCACCAGCAGGGCGTCATCCGCACCGCGAGCGATCCGGCGGACGCCGATCCGGCCGCCGCCGAGGGCCTCGAGGAGCCGGCGCCAGGCGAACAGGTCCTCCGCGGTGAGGCGCGGGGACAGGATCGCCGCGAGCCGCCCCGCCCGCGCCGCGTCCCCGAGGAGCGCTGCCGCCCGCGCGACCGCGTCGTCCCAGTCCGCGGCGGTTCCCGCCGGCGCCTCTGCGGTCTCGAGGCGAGGAGCGGACGATAGCGTTCGGTACGAGAGCCGACCCTCGTCGCACATCCAGTGACCGTTCACGTCCTCGTTCGGGCGGGGAACGATCCGCTTGATCCGGTCGTCGGTCTGCCCCTGCGTCGTCATCAGCACCTGCTGCTGGCCGACGGCGACCAGGACGTTGCACCCCCGGGCGCAGGCCGCGCAGACGGTCGGCGTGTTCTTGAGGTACCAGACGCGGGTCGCGAACCGGAACTCCTTGAGGGTGAGGGCGCCCACGGGGCAGATGTCCACGACGTTGCCGGAGTAGGCGTTGTCGAGGGGACGCCCGGGATAGATTCCGATCACGGTCCGCTCGCCGCGGCGGAAGAACGCCAGCTCGGACGTGCCGGTGATCTCATCGCAGAAACGGACGCACCGGCTGCACTGGATGCACCGCTCCTGATCGAGGAGGACGTGCGGGCCGATGTCCACGGCCTTGTTCAGCGTGAGCTTCGCCTCGACGAAGCGGCTCCTCCCGGCCCCGTGCTCGACCGCGTACTCCTGGAGCCGGCACTCCCCCGCCTGGTCGCAGATCGGGCAGTCCAGGGGATGGTTGATGAGGAAGAACTCCATCATCGCCGCGCGGGCCTTCTTCACCCGATCGGTCTCCGTCCGGACCACCATCCCGTCGGCGACCTGGGTGGCGCAAGCGATCACGAGCTTCGGCGACCTCTCCACCTCCACCAGGCACATCCGACAGTTCCCGGCGACGGAGAGCCCCGCGTGCCAGCAGTAGTGCGGGATGTCGCGACCGCGGGAGAGGGCGGCCGCGAGGACGGTCGTCCCCGGCACGATCTCGATCTCCTCGCCGTCCAGGATCAGCTTCGGCATCTCATACCCTGCACGCGCGGTGATCGACGTGGTGCTGGAACTCGGAGCGGAACTTGGTCACGAACGAGGCCACGGGCATGGCCGCCGCATCGCCGAGGGGGCAGATCGTGTTCCCGAGGATGTTGGAGGCCACGTCGAGAAGGAGGTCGAGGTCCTCCTGTCGCCCTTCCCCGCGCTCGAGGCGGGACAGGATCCTCTCCATCCAGCCGCACCCCTCGCGGCACGGCGTGCACTGGCCGCACGATTCGTGGGCGTAGAAATGGGCCAGGCGCTCGATCGCCTTCACCATGCACGTGGAGCTGTCCATCACGATCACGCCGGCGGATCCGAGCATGCTCCCCTTCGCCGCGAGCGAGTCGAAGTCGAGGTCCACGTCGCACTCGTCCGCCCGGAGCACCGGCACCGACGATCCGCCGGGGATCACGGCCTTGAGCGGCTTGTCGTCCCGGAGCATGCCGCCCCCGAGGTCGTGGATCAGCTCCCGGAGGGGGAGCCCCATGGGGGCCTCGTAGACGCCGGGGCGCTTGACGTGCCCGCTCAGCGCGTACAGCTTCGGGCCGGTGTTCTTCGGGGGCTTGCCGATCGAGAGGAACCAGTCGGCACCGCGCTCGAGGATGAACGGGACGTTGGCCAGGGTCTCGACGTTGTTGATCGTGGTGGGGCATCCCCAGAGCCCCGCCTGCGCGGGAAACGGCGGCTTCAGCCTCGGGTAGCCGCGGTCCCCCTCGAGGGAGCTCATCAGCGAGGTCTCCTCCCCGCAAATGTACGCCCCGGCCCCGACGTGGAGGACCAGGTCGCAGTCGAAGCCGCTGCCGAGGATGTTCCGGCCCGCGTACCCCGCGGCGTAAGCCTCCCCGATGGCGCGCTCGAGGGCACGCGTCGCGTGCACGTACTCGCCGCGGACGTACACGAACACCGCCCGGGCGCCCATCGCGTACGCCGAGACCAGGCAGCCCTCGAGGACCAGGTGCGGGTCCCGCTCGAGCAGCAGGCGGTCCTTGAACGTGCCGGGCTCCGACTCGTCCGCGTTGCAGATCAGGTACCTCGGCTTCGGGGAGTCCTTCGGCATGAACGACCACTTGAGGCCGGTGGGGAACCCGGCCCCCCCGCGTCCCCTCAGCCCCGATCTCTTGACCTCGTCGACGACCTTCTCGGGGGACCCGGTTCGCAGCGCGCCGCGGAGCGGCTCGTACCCTCCCCCCGCCGCGTACACGGCGAGGGTGTGGGAGCCCTCCTTGTCCACGTTGCGGGTCAGGATCCGTTCCATCCGCTCTCCGTCAGGGAAGGCCGTCGAGCAGCCGGTCCAGGCTCTCGATCGTGAGGTTCTCTTGGTAGTCGTCGTTGAGCTGGAGCATCGGAGCGGTGCCGCAGGAGCCGAGGCACTCGACCTTGACCAGGGAAAAGCGGCCGTCGGGCGTCGTCTCTCCCGGCTCTATCCCGAGCTTCCGCTCGAGGTGCGCGACCAGGTCGTCCGAGCCCCGGAGCATGCACGACAAGGTGGTGCACACCTGGAGGTGGTACCGGCCCATCGGACGCCGCTTGAACAGGGTGTAGAAGGTCACGACGCCGTGGACGTGCGCGGGAGCGAGGCCGAGGCGTGCGGCCACCCAAGCCTCGGAATCCAGGTCGACCCACCCCTTCGTCCTCTGGACGAGCCAGAGCACGGGGAGGAGCGCCGCCTTCGGCTCGGGGTAGCGCGCGACGACCTTGTCGACCTTCGCCGCGAATCCGGGATCGGGCGCGACCGCTCCGGCCGGGCCGCCGCTCATCGATCCACCTCGCCGAGCACGGGATCGAGGCTCCCGATGTTCGCGATCACGTCCGCGACGAGGCCTCCCTCGCAGAGAAGCGGCAGCGTCGCCAGGTTGTTGAAGCTCGGGGACCGGATCCTGAGCCGGTACGGAGCCTTGCCGCCGGTGGAGATCACGTAGAAGCCCAGCTCCCCCTTCGGTACCTCGGTGGAGTGGTACACCTCGCCCGGCGGGCACAGGAACCCCTCGGTGACCAGCATGAAATCGTGGATCAGCTCCTCCATGCTGGTGAGGATCCGCTGCTTCGGCGGAGGGAAGATCTTCGGGTCGTCGACGTTGACCGGTCCGTCGGGGAGGGTCCTGAGCCCCTGGTCGAGGATCCGGACCGACTGGCGCATCTCCTCGATGCGGACGAGGTACCGGTCGTAGATGTCCCCTTCGGCCCCCACCGGGACCTCGAAGTCGTACCGCTCGTATCCCGAGTAGGGGCGGGCCTTTCGAACGTCGTACTCGACGCCGCATGCGCGGAGGCTCGGCCCGGTCACCCCGTAGGCGATCGCGTCGGCGGCCCGGAGCACCCCGACGCCGCGCGTCCGTCCGAGCCAGATGGCGTTCCGTGTGAGGAGCGACTCGTACTCGTCGATCCGGCCGGGCATCGCGTCCACGAACTCGCGGAGCTTCGTGAGCCAGCCGCGATCCGCGTCGCGCGCGATGCCGCCGACGCGCGTGAACGAGGTGGTGAGCCTGGCGCCGGTCAGGTCCTCGACCAGGTCGTAGTGCCACTCCCGGTCACGGAACGTGTGGAAGAATACGGTCCCCGCGCCGAGGTCGAGGGCGTGCGTCCCCATCCAGACCAGGTGGGAGCCGATCCGCGCCAGCTCGCAGCACAGGACGCGGATCGCCTCGCACCGCGGCGGGACCCGGATCCCGAGGAGCTCCTCCACCGCCAGCGCGAATCCGACGTTGGCGGACAACGGGCTCAGATAGTCCATCCGATCCGTGTACGGGATGAACTGGAGGTAGGTCCGGTTCTCCGCGATCTTCTCCATGCCGCGGTGGAGGTAGCCGATGTGCGGCACGGCGCGGACCACCGTCTCGCCGTCGAGCTCGAGCACGATCCGGAGCACCCCGTGCGTCGCCGGATGCGACGGCCCCATGTTGAGCGTGACGATGTCGGGCCGCTCGTCCGATCGCTCGTAGGTCGCTGGCATCGTCCGTCCGGCCGCCCCGCGCTCAGCCGCGGTAGAGCGGGAACTCCTTGCGGAGCGGGAAGTCCGTGTAATCGTCGGGCATCAGGATGCGCCTCAGGTCCGGGTGCCCGTCGAAGACGATCCCGAACATGTCGAACGCCTCCCGCTCGTTCCAGTTGGCCGAGGCCCAGAGGTCCGCGAGCGTGGGAGCGGTCTCCCCGTCGCGGAGACGGACCTTGAGCCGCAGCCGGTCGTTCCGGGACGTGCTGTAGAGGTGGTAGACCAGCTCGACCGGCTCGGCGTCGTCCGGCCAGTGCACGGCGGTCACGTCCAGGAGGAGGTCGAACGCGCCGCCGGTGTCGTCTCGTAGACGGCGGCAGACCTCCCTGAGCCTGTCCTTCCGGACCGCCGCCCAGTGCTGTCCGCGGCACTCCCCGGCCCCTGCGACCGCGTCGGGAAACCACTCCCGTATTCGCCCGAGGGCCGTCTCGCCGTCGGCCATCCTCAATCCCACTCGAGGGCGCCGCGGCGCCAGACGTAGACGAAGCCGGCCACGAGGATCCCGAGGAACACCGCCATCTCGCCCAGCACGAACGGCTTGTCGTCCGCGAATCCGCGGAACGTCACCGCCCACGGGTAGAGGAACGCCGCCTCGATGTCGAACAGGATGAAGAGCATCGCCACCAGGTAAAACTTCACCGAGTAGCGGTGGGACTGCGCAGGGGTGAAGGGCCGGACCCCGCACTCGTAAGGCGTCCGGTCCACCTGGGACTTCCGCGGGCGTCCGAGCAGGTGGGTCAGGAGGAGGAGAACCGCAGCGACGGCGACCGCCGCACCCAGGGCGAGGAAAACCGGCACCAGACTGTCGCTCACGGGACTCCCCTCGACTTGCGGGACTCGGCGGTGCGTTCCGGCGCTCCCCGGCTCACGGATGGCCGTCCTGGTTCGTCTCGAGGATCTCGCGGCGCCGGATCCTCGACTCTAACACAGCGGCCGAAAATGTGTCAATTTGCGGGATCTCAAGGCCTTGGCGCGTCAGCGACTTGGACCGACCGGGCGGGAGGCGCGATCCTTCCGAGCGGGCCCGTCGCGGCGGGCCTCGATCTCGGCGCGCACCGCCTCGATCCCCGCGCGGGCGGCGGCGGAGGGCTGGAGCGAGTTGGCGCGGAGGAACGCGTCCAGCGCCTTGTCGAAACGCATCTGCCGGAAGTAGACGCGACCGAGCCCCTCGGGCACCTCCGCCATCGAGGACGCGCACCGGGACGCACCGTCGAGCGCGGCCTCCGCGTCACCGGCCCGATCGAGACCGAGAAGGGCCCGGGACAGGTCGATCAAGACGTGACACGCCCCGGGATGGACCGAGAGCACCGAGTTGAACGCCGATTCTGCCGCCGAGAAGCGGCCCGCGCCGAGGGCGGCGCGCCCCAGGAGGCCCACGGCCTCGGGATCCCCGGGCTGGATCCGCATCAGCCGCTGCGCGGCGGCCATCGCCTGCGTGTAGATCTCCCGCTTCCGGGTCGGATCCTGACTGGCGGCGGCGATCCTGAGCAGCGACTCCGAGAGCATCCGGCAGGGACGCGCATCGGCCGGCGTGGCGTCGGACGCCGAGGAGAACGCCGCCGCCGCGCGGTCGTAGCGGCCCATCGAAAAGTAGGCCTTGCCGAGGAGGTCCAGGAGGATCGGGTCCCGCTTGAGCGCGAGCGCCCTCTCGAGGTCGCCGGTCGCCTCACCCCAGCGCCGGAGCGCGGCGAAGAGGTAACCGCGCAGGGCGAGGAACGCGTAGGCGGTCCGGCGGTCGCGGACGAGCCGCTCCTCGTTCGAGAGCACGCCGAGGGCCATCACGTACCGGCGCTGGTCCTTGAACGCCACCGCCAGGCCGTGAACGTACTCGGCCTTGTCTCCACGCATCTCGATGGCCTTGCGGAAGCTGCGCTCCGCGTCGGCAGCGCGCCCCACCCGGAGCTGGCACTGCCCGAGCATGTACTGGCCGTAGTCGTACGTCGGCGCCGCGTCCACCATGCCCTGGAACTCCGCCGCGGCCTCGAGGAACTTGCCTGCTTTGAAGTAGCCCATCGCCTGGTCGAAGTCCGCGTGGGCCGCGCCGGCCCCGCCGAGGAAGAGCGCGGCGAGCGCGACCGCGGGGATCGAGCGCCGGCCGGTCACGGGACGAACTCCACCTTGACGGTGATCGAGACCTGCGCAGGCCGCCCGTCCTGGAAGCCCGGCCGATAGCGCCAGCGCTTGACCGCCCGCACCGCCGACGGGCAAAAGCCGAGGTCGGGCGGCGTGCACCGCAGCACGTTCACCTCCCCGACGGTTCCGTCGGGGAGCACGCTCACGTCCAGCACCACGTCGCCGCGGACGCCGAGCTGCCGCGCCCGCGCGGGATAGACCGGCTGCACCCGGCTCTCCGGCAACAGCTCCGGATCGGCCGCGCGCCCGGCGTGCTCGGGCGACGGACCCGCGGGCGGCGGCTCCGGCTCGCCCAGGAGAATCTCGGCGTCCCGCGGCAGGTCGTCCGGCGCCATCTCGGGCTCGGGCTCGACCAACGGCTCGAGGAGGTCGGGAAGCGGTCTCGCGGCCGGGGCCGCGGGGAGGCTCGAGGCCGCGGCCGCGGCGGGTGCGCTCCGCACCGGAGCGGCCCCGGTCGAAAGAGCGGGGCGCTCGGCTCGCGACGGGGCCGCGGGAATGATCGCGTGCGCAAGCGTCGGCCGCCGCGCGGCGGAAGAGCCCGCGCGCCCCCGCGACGTCCCCACCGGCCGGGGGAGCGGGAGAAGCGCCCCCGCGACGTGGAGCACGAGAGCTCCTGCGAACGCCGCAGCGAGCAGGCGGCCCTCGCCGCGGTGCAGCAGCGACACGTGGAGTTCGCCGCTCGCCCTCAGGTGGTCCTCGAGCCGCAAGCCCCCGGATTCCGGGGTCATCGCCGGCCCCCGCTCGCGCCGATCCCCTCGTGGGCGAACGGATCCCGCCCCAGCGACCGGGACCACGCCATGACCTCCGCGTGGGTCGGCACCAGAAGCCGCCGCACCCTGAAACCCGATGAGCCTTCCCCGGCGGCGAGGAGATCCACCACCGCGACCATCGCGGCGTACGGTGCGTCGTCGCTCACGTGGAAGACGACCGGCCTCGACCCGTTCCGGCCGAGCTTCGGCTCGAGCCGCGACAGGAGCCGCTCGATGGCCACCGGCTCTCCGTCCAGGACGAGCGACGCGTCCGGGAGCATCGAGAGAAACGCGGCGTCGCCCGGCGCCGGGAGCGCGACCCCCTCCGAGCGGCCCGGGAGCTTCACGAGGAGCCCTCGCGGCGCGGACAGCGTGGAGGAGACGGCCACCAGCAGGATCAGGATCAGCGACAGCCCGCCGGCCGGCGCGACCGGGATCTCCGCGCGGGTCCCACCCGTCCTGAGCCTCATCGCACGTCACCGGCCCGAGGGGCCCGGGTCAGGAGCGTCAGCTCCCGGACCCCGGCCTTCCGGAGCTGCTCGAGGACGTCGTCCACCAGGCCGTAGCGGATTGCGGCGTCCGCCTTGACCACGAACGGCCGGTCGGGATGTTCCGCCACCACCCGCAGCGCCGCGAGGAAGATGTCGGTGGGCCCGCCGAGGCGCCGGCTCGCCTCTTTCCCGTCCGAGAAGCGGTACTCCAGCGTCCCCCAGCGCTCCTCCCGTGCCTCGCGAGCGATGACCACGCACGCGGCGCCACGGCCGGCGTCGAGACGGACGCGGGATGACGGCAGCACGAGCCGGGTCCGGTCCACCTCCGCGGCGAGGGCCAGGAGCAGGAACGGGGCGAGCAGCGCGCCGAGCGTCGCGAGCGGGACCGCGGAGACGCCGCCGCCGGCGCCCGTCGCCCGCCGGAACCGGCGACTCCGGCCTACGCCCGGATCCGCTCCATCTCGGAGAAGGTCTCGACGACGGCGCACGCGGCGACCTCCATCTCACGGGCGCAAGAGCCGACGCGTCCGGAGAAGTAATCGTGGAACGACTTGGTCACGAGCGCGACGACGAGCCCCCACGCCGTCGTGTGGAGCGCCACCGAGATGCCCTGCGCAACGACCCCTGGATTGCCGAGCCCTTGGTCGGCCACCGCGTCGAACGCGACGATGAGCCCGATCACGGTGCCGAGGAAGCCGAGGAGCGGCGCGACCGCGGTGATGCTCGCGAGGAGGCCCAGGTACCGCTCGAGGTAGGCGATCTCCTCGATCGCGGCGTGCTCCATCGCGCGGTCCACCGCCTCGGGCGGCGAGCCGTGCTTCAGGAGCCCGGCCTTCACCGCGACCGCCACGGGGCCGCGGTGAAGGCCGCATGCGGCCACCGCCTCGGCGACCCTGCCGTCGAGGAGCGCCGCGCGGATGCCGAGGAGGAACTCGCCGGTGTCCATCCGGATCCGGCGGAAGACCGCCAGCTTGTAGACGATCGCGGTGAGCGCGATCAGCGAGCAGAACGTGATCGGATGCATGGCGGGGCCGCCGGCCAGGTAGTGCTTCCACACCACCCCCGACAGGCCGCTGACGAAGTCCACGTTGTCTCCTCCGATGCCTCCTCGGATGGTATCCCGGGGCCTGGGGGCTGTCAAAAAGCCCTGCGATGCGGCGTCCTGTTAAGATGGCCCCATGAAGCGACTCGCCGCCCGCTTCCACCCGGAACTGGCGCTCTTGATCCTCGTTGCCGTGCTGACACGCGCCCTCGCTCTCGCCCGTCCCGCCGCCACGGTCTTCGACGAAATCCACTTCGGGCAGTACGCCGCGTCCTATTTCACCCATCAGTTCTACTTCGATCTACACCCGCCCCTCGGCCAGCTGCTTTTCGCCGGCTGGGCCTGGCTGTTCGACGCCGGCACGAGGCCTGCGGTCGATGGGCCGGCGACGGTGTTGCGCCTGCTCGCCGCCCTGGCCGGCATCGCCATCGTCGCTCTCGTTTACGGCGTGCTTCGACGGCTCACCGGATCACGGCTGGCTGCGTTCCTCGCGGGACTGGCGATCGCGCTCGACGGAGCCTTCGTCGCCCAAGCCCGATTCGTGCTGGTGGACAACTTCCTGATCGCCTTCGGACTGGGCGCCGTCTACGCCGCCTTGCGCTGGCGAGGACACCCCCGTGCGGGTTGGCTGATCCTGGCCGGCCTTATGGCCGGCGGCGCCGTCTCGATCAAGTGGACCGGTCTGAGCGCGCTCGCGCTCGTCCTCGTGATCGTGGTCCGGGAGGAGTTCGCCCGGGCGCGAGCAGGGTCGCGCCGCTCGGTCGAGCTCGCGGTGGTCGTGTTCCTGGCGGCCCTCGTCTACGTCGCCCCGTTCCGGATCCACTTCGGGCTGCTCACCCGCTCCGGCACGGGAGACGAGTTCATGCCCGAAGACTTCCAGGCCGCGTTGATCGGCAATCCGGACTACCTGCCCTCGGCGGGACCCGGATTCTGGACGAAGTTCCTCGAGCTGAACCAGGCGATGTACGAGGGCAACGCCACGCTGACCGCCACGCATCCGTATGGCTCGAGGTGGTACACCTGGCCCGCCGAGGCTCGGCCGATCCACTACTGGGACGGGCCGTATCGGTTGGCCGACGGCCGGCAGGGGAACATCTACCTGATCGGCAACCCGCTCGTCTGGTGGCCTGCGTCGCTGAGCGTCATCGTCGCGATCGTGCTGTTGATCAGGAACTGGCGGGCACTGCGGAAACGGAGCCTCCTGCAGGCGCTGGCGTTCCTGATCCTCGCCTATCTCCTCAACTGGCTTCCGTTCGCGGCGATCGGCCGGGTGATGTTCCTCTACCACTACCTGTTCGCCGCGATCGCGAGCGTCATGATCCTCGCCACGTTGATCGGATCGGCGCTTCCCGAAGATCCGAGATGGACCCGATCGCCGCGCCACTGGGCTGCCCTGGGCTTCATCGCTCTCAGCGTCGGAGGATTCCTCTTCTTCTCGCCGCTCACGTATGGCTGGCCGATGACTCCCGCCCAGCACGACGCCCGGGTCTGGCTGAGCGGCTGGCGGTAAAGGCGGAGGCGGGACCTACTCGTACCGCAGCGACTCGATCGGGTCGAGCCGTGCCGCCTTGGCGGCGGGGTAGATCCCGAAGAAGAGGCCGACGGCGGACGAGAAGCCGAACGAGAGGACGACCGCCCAGACCGGCACGAAGGCGCCGGGCCAGTTCGGGATCAGCTTCGCGGCGAGCAGGCCGGTCAGGACCCCCAGCAGGATGCCGGTGATCCCTCCCATGAGCGCGAGCACCACCGCTTCGATCACGAACTGCACCATGATGTGCGCGCGCCGCGCGCCCACCGCCTTGCGGACGCCGATCTCGCGGGTCCTCTCGGTGACCGACACCAGCATGATGTTCATGATCCCGATCCCGCCGACCAGGAGCGCGATCGAGACCACGCCGGCGACGACGTAGGTCACGCCGTTCGCGAACTTGCTGAACGACTTCAGGATCTGGGTCTGGGACGTGATCTCGAAGTCGTCGGGCTGGTCGGAGCGGAGGCGGTGCCGGATCCTGAGGAAGTTCTCCATCTCGTCCGTCGCCCGGTCTACGTCCGCGGCGTTCTTGACGTGGACGAGGAGGGCAACCTGTTTCGCCACCTGCTCGCCGTACACCCCGACCGCGGTGCTGAAGGGGATCAGCACGAACTTGTCGAAGTCCTGTCCAAGGAGCTGTCCCTTCGGCTCCATGACGCCGATGATCCGGTACGCGTCGCCTCCGATCGTGATGGTCTTGCCCACGGGGTTCCGCGGCAGCTTCAGCTCCTTGAGGACGCCGTTCGCGATCACGCAGACCTTCTGCCGCTCCCGGTCGTCCACGGGGCTGAAGAAGCGGCCGAGCTCGACGTAGTAGTTCCTCAGGTCCTGGAAGATCGGCGTGGTGCCGATGACGGGGTAGTCGCCCGACTCCTCGCCCACCTTCATGTGGCCGAACTGCTGGATGATCGGCGCGACCGCCTCGACGTAGTGGCTCGCCGAGACCAGCGCCAGCCCGTCCTCGTACGTCAGCTCGACCCTCGCGAGCTTCTCCCCTTCCTTCCCCGGCGGCCTCCTCGGCCCGATCACCACCGAATTGGAGCCCAGGCTCTCGATCTCCGCGGTGATGACCTGCGAGAACCCCTGCACGATCGACACGACCGCGATCACCGCCCCGACGCCGATGACGATGCCCAGCGTGGTCAGGAACGACCGCATCTTGTTCGACCAGAGCGATTTCAGGGCGAGGATGAGGTTCTCGAGGAACACGGATCACGCCTCCGCGGGCGCGGCTTCCCGGCGATTCTGCGTGTCCGACACGATCTGTCCGTCGCGGAGGCGAATCACGCGCGCGGCCCGGCGGGCGAGCTCCTCCTCGTGGGTCACGAGGATGAGCGTGTTCCCCTCGGCGTGGAGCTGGTCGATGAGCACCATGATCTCGTCGCCGGTCTTCGAGTCCAGGTTCCCCGTGGGCTCGTCGGCGAGGAGGATCGAGGGGGTGTTCACCAGCGCGCGGGCGATGGCGACGCGCTGCCGCTGGCCGCCGGACATCTCGTTGGGACGGTGGTGCATCCGGTCGCCGAGCCCCACCGCCTCGAGCGCGTGCTTCGCGCGCTCGTGCCTCTCGCGCCTCGTGACCCCCGAATAGATCAGGGGCAGCTCCACGTTCTGCAGCGCGTCGGTCCTCGGGAGCAGGTTGAACGTCTGGAAGATGAACCCGATCTCCCGGTTCCGGATCCGGGCCAGCTCGTCGTCCCCCAGCGTGCCGATCTCCTGCCCCTTGAGGCGGTACGAGCCGGACGTCGGCGAGTCGAGGCAGCCGATCAGGTTCATGAGGGTGGATTTCCCGGAGCCGGAGGGGCCCATGACCGCCAGGTAGTCGCCCTTCTTGATCTCGAGCGAGATCGCGTCGAGCGCCTTCACTTGGGCCTGGCCCATGTCGTACGTCTTGTGGACGTCCTTGAACTCGATCAGCTCTTCCATGGGTGCCCTCGTCCGGCCCGGACGCCGTCATTCGACGGTGATCTCGACGCCCGACTCCTTCGCCTTGGAGGTGCTCTCCTTGACCGCGTCGCCGTCCTTCAGCTTCTTGACCTCGCGGTAGGGTCCGGTGACGACGGTATCGCCCTCGGCGATCCCGTCGAGGATCACGACGCTGGTCTCGTCGCTGATCCCGGTCTTGACAGGCACGAGCACCGCCTTCACGTTCACGACCTTGAGCACCACCTCGCGCTGGTCGGATCCGGCGAGGCCGGGCTTGGAGGGCACCGGGGCCGGCCCGCCGACCTTCGGATCGGTCACGGCGGCCTTCGCGCCGCCCGCGGCTTCCGCGACCTTCGGTCCCTTCGCGTCGTCCTTGGCCCCGCCCTTGCCGGCCTTCGCCCGCTGCACGAGGATCTTCTCCACGTCCGCCGCGGGCCGGAGGAGCACGGATTGGATCGGGACCGTGACCGCGCGCTCCACCCGCTTCGTCTCGATCCGCGCCTTCGCGGTCATGCCGGGCCTCAGGGACGGGTCGGGCTGGTTCAGGGCGACCTTCACCGGGAAGACCAAGACCTCCTGCCCCGTCCGCTTCGTCGCCGTTCCCCCGATCTCCGTGACCTTTCCGTCGTAGGGGTGGGTCTCCCCCACCGCGTCCACGGTGACCCGGGCGGGCTGTCCCGGCCGAACCTGGACGACCCGAGTCTCGTCCACGTCCACCTCGGCCAGCACCTCGCCCATGTCCGACACCACCATGATCACGGTGCCGGGGTTGTTCATGGTGCCGGTGAGCGTCATCTCGCCCAGCTCCGCGTTGAGCAGGGTGACGATGCCGTCGATCGGCGAGATGATGGTGGTCTTGCGCAGCTCGTCCCTGGCGGTTGAAAGGCTCGCCTCGGCCTGCGAGATCTGCTCGTTGAGGCTTTTGAGGTTGATCTCGCCGGTCTTCACGTCGAGCTCGTTCTTCTCGAGGACCTCGGGGGAGATCAGTTTGTCCGCGTAAAGCGAGCGGTTACGGCTCAGCGTGCGGCGGCCGTTCTCGAGGGAGACGTTCTGCTGCTCGAGGGCGATCCGTCCCATCCTCAGGTTCGCCTCGAGCCGGTCCACCTCGGACTTGTACTGGTCGGGCTTCAACTGGACGAGGAGATCGCCCTTCTTGACCGGGTCCCCTTCCTTCACCGGGAGGGTCACGATCTCGCCCATCACCTGCGACTGAACGTTGACCTTCATGCGCGGCTGGATCCGTCCCGAGGCGGTCACGGCGGAGATCACGTCCTTCTTCTCCGCCTTGGCCATGTAGACCTCCTCCCCCTTGGCCTGCTGCCGGCTCAGGAGGGAGGTGGCCACGATGGCGCCGAGCACGACCACGGCGGCGCCGCCGATGAGCGACTTCTGGAGTACGGTCAACTTCGCCTCGTCTCAACCGCCGAAGGCGGCGCCGATCAGCGCTCCGATCATCTTGATGCAGACCCAGACCACCCACAGGCCGCCCACCGTGAGCGCGGACGCCTTGGGCGTCAATCGGGTGATCCGCGACAGGGCGATCACGCCGACGACGATCGCCCAGATCTCGAAGAGGTCCACGTTCAGCGCGAGGCTGTAGAGCGGCCGGCTGGCGGTCTCCGGGTTCATGAGCGCGCCGAGGTTGGACTTCAAGAGCGTCTCCACCTCGAGGATGCTGATCGATTTCCGTGGCGCCGCGACCGCCACCAGCAGGACCCCCTTGAGCGCCTGCACCATCTGGACGTAGGCGTATCCGGCGACCACCGAGAGGTAGCTCGTGCTCTTCCCCCAGGCGGCGGCGATGCCGTGATAGAACGCCGGGACGAGGAACAGCGGCACCAGGAACAGGACCGACCAGACGAACCGGATGGGTCCCTGGGTCATCTTCGTCATCTGCCCGCGGATCGCCTCCTCGATCTTCGTTCGGTCGGCGTCGGTCATCCCGGTCCGGACCTTCTCCATCCTCTGCATCTGGACCCGGACCGCTTCGTCGACGTCGAGCTTCGGCGAGACGAGGATTGCGCCGGCGATGCCCAGCAGGATCAGGATGGCCACCGGGACCATCCAGTCCCGTCCCCGCTTCCTGGCGATCGACTCGAAGACCTTGGACGGCGAGAAGAAGACGTTGAGGAGCCGGGAGCCCGCCCCCATCTCGCTCCCGGCGCCGACCGATCCCGGAGTGCTCTCCATGTTCATTTCCTCGTTCCGGACTCCATCCGGAGGTTGCGGGCCTCGAGGAGCGTTCCCTGCGCACGCTCCAGGGCGGCGAGCGCCTTGTTGTAATCGGTCATCGCCTGGATCTCCGCCTGCTGGGCGTTCGCAAGGTCGGTCTGGAACGTCAGCACCTCGAACGAGGTGCTCATGCCGTTCTCGAACTTCTTCTGCTCCGCCTCGAGCTTCTTCTGCTGCAGCAGGGTGTTCGAGCGGGCCGCGGTGACCCGCTTCACGCCGGACTCGATGTTGCGAACCGCGGTGCGGACGTCCACGCGAACGGTCAGGTCGGTGTTCACGAGGGACAACTCGGCCTTCTCACGGGTGAGGGTTGCCGTGGCGTAGCCGGCCTGCTCCCGCCGATTCCCGAGCGGATACGTCAAGACGAGACCGACGCTCCAGTCGTAGTTCCGGAACTTGGGGATCTCGGTGAAGGAGTCGCTCAGGCCCCCCACGATCGGCTGGACGTCGGTGCCGACGACCCTCTGGCCGATGATGTTGTTGCCGCTGGGAGTGACCCCGGCGGTCAGGTCGAGTTGTGGCCGCAGCCTGCGCCGCGCCACCTGCTCCGCCAGCTGCTTGTTCTGGAGATCGAGCCGGGCGCTCGTCATCTCGCCCCGCGACTCCAGCGCCTTCTCGATGGCGCGCCCGAGGTCGGGCGACCGGGGCTCGAACGTCGGCTGGTCGGTGGGCACGATCGGCTGGTCCCAGAGGCGGCTGTCCTTCGGGACGGCCAGGAGCTGGCGGAGGTTGTCCTGGGAGCTGGCCAGGCCCGCCTCCGCGAGGATGACTCCTTCCTCGCGCGATGCGACGCCCGCCTCGGCTTGAGTGATCTCGATCGGGGCGAGCGTTCCGACCTCGACCTTCCTCTTGTTGAGGTCGTAGAGGTCCTGCGCGAGCTTCAGGGACTTCTTCGCGACCGCCAGCGTCTCGCCCGCGGCGACGAGGTCCCAGTAGGCGTCCTCGACGGATTCGATCGTCAGTTGAGCCTGGCGCTTGAGGTCCGCATCGCTCATCTCGACGCCGCGCTTGGCCATGACGAGGTTCTCGGTCGTCGCCTCGCTGCCGTACCCCTTGAGGAGCGGCATGCTCCAGCCGAAGGTCAGCCCGGTGTTGATGGACGGGTTGTACGAGCGAAACGACGGGGACTGGTCGCTTCTCGACGAGTTGAGCCCGACCTGGTAGGTGCCGCCGAAGTTGAGCAGCTGGGTCCAGGTCGCCCCCGCGTTGTCGTTGGTCGTCTTCGAGCCGATGGAGACGAACTGCAGCGTGCCCGTGGAGAAGTCCGGCTGCAGGATCTCCTCGGTCTTCGAATACGAGTGCTGGAACGTCCCGCCGAGCACGGGGTCGAAGACCGCCTTCGCCAGGTCGACGTTGAGCGCCGCGATCCGCGGATCCCGCCTTGCGATGACCAGGCCCAGGTTGTTCTCGAGGGCCGAGCGAAGGGCGTCCGCCAAGGAGAGACGGACCCCCTCCTCTCCCTTCGCCTCTTCCGCCCGGGCGGGCTGGCAGAAGAGGACGGCGGCCAGGAGGCACACCGAGACCGCCATCAGCATCGTCCGCGTTCTACTCACCTCGTGACCTCCCTATGTTTCGGTCGAGGAGCTTGATGTTGTCTCATTTATTACGAGCCGCCGCAACCGGCGGTTTCAGGTACCGTCGGACGAGCCGCCGTCGGGATGGACGCGGTGGCAGGCCACCTTCCGCCCCTCCCCGGCGGGGAGCAGCACCGGCGCCAGGCGCGAGCAGGTTTCGTCCGCCACGGGGCAGCGCGGGTGAAAGGCGCATCCCGGGGGCGGACGGGTCGGCGACGGCGGCTCTCCCTCGAGGGCCGGAGGGGCCGGAGGGCCCGGCGACGGCCTGGGCGCGGAGGCCAGGAGCGCCTTCGTGTAGGGGTGGAGCGGCTCCCGGTAGAGCGAGGCCGCGTCGGCTTCCTCGACGATCCTCCCGAGGTACATCACCGCGACCCGGTCGCTGATGTGCTCGACGATCCTGAGATCGTGGGCGATGAAGAGGTACGCGAGACCGAGCCGCTCCTGCAGCTCCACCATGAGGTTCACGATCTGCGCCTGCACCGGCGGATCGAGGGCCGAGACCGGCTCGTCCGCGACCACGAACCGCGGGGAGCAGGCGATCGCCCTCGCGATGCCGATCCGCTGCCGCTGCCCGCCGGAGAACTCGTGCGGGTACTTCGCCGCCGCC
>JAIQFR010000033.1 GCA_020073205.1 Terriglobia bacterium | reverse complement strand
GCGGACCTTCTCGACCGAACGGATCCGGGCACGGGGGACACCTCCATGGCCCGCACCACGGGGCTCCCCGCGGTGGTCGTGGCCCGCCGGATCGTAGGCGGCCATGCGATGCCCGCCGGCGTCCTTCCGGCGGAGCGGATCGCGCACGACCGGGAGACCTTCGACCTCCTGCTCTCCGAGCTCGGGCGGAGGGGCGTCCGGCTTTCGTTCGAGACCGTGGCCGTCTCCGGGGCGGCTCGCGAGCCGGGCGGGGCGCTGTAGGAGGGGCGGAGCGCGGCGTCAGCGTCCCTGCGCGACGAGCGCCAGGTTCTCCCGGCGCCGGGCGACGACCGTGGCCGCCGCGCGGAGGAGCGCCGACCCTCCCGCCACCGCGAGCGCGGCCCATCCCGCGAGGAGGGCGATCGCCACCGCGGGGCTCTTCAGCATCAGGAGACCCAGCGCCGCGAGGCCGGCCGGCGGCGCGCCCAGCGCGAGGAGGAGCAGCGTCCCGAGGATGCCGGCGGTGGGGTGAGGGTTTCCGGCGCGGCCGATCCTCCCGAGATCGGAAGGCTTCGGGAACAGCGCCGACAGCATCGCCGCGGCGGGCGCGAGGAGAGCGAGCATGGACGCGCTGGCGAGGGCCGCCGCGCCCCAGGCCCAAAGTGGCATCGATCTCGTCGCGATTCCACCGGCCAAGACCGAGAGGAGGAGCGTCAGCCCCCAGAGAAGGAACATGGCCGCCGCCTTTCCTCGAACGAGGTCGAGGTCGGACACGGGTGAGAGGAACTCCAGCGCGAGCCCGCCTCGGTCGGTGGCGAATTGGTTGAAGAGGAAGGGCTGCAGCGCGATCACGGAGAAGATCGCCGCCGCGCACGGGACGACGGCGCCGCTCGCGAGCAGCCTGGATGCGCCTGCAGGATCGGCCCTCACGGTGCCGGCTCCCATCCATCCGATCGCTCCCACGGCGATCGGTGTGAAGTAGATCGCGGTCTTCCCCCGCACGGTGCGGAGCACGAGGCGCGCCTCGGCCAGCGCCACCGCGGATGCGGCCGGCTTGAGCCCGGGGATCCGCGCGAGCCGCGTCCCCCGAAGCTCTCCTTGCCGGCGGGCCGAGCTTCCCGCCGGGGTTTCGAGGAGTCGCCGGTAAGCGACCCACGACAGGCCGAAGAGCCCCGCGCCTGTCGCGGCCAGGCCGGCCAGAGGAGCCAGCGCGCCCGCCGGCCGGCCCTCGATGCTTCGCTTCAGCGCCAGACCGTACATCTCCGAGGGCACGAGCCGGGTCCACGCCAGGAAGGCGGGGTCGGGCCGGGCCGCGACCCTCCTCTCGACGGCCACATGCGACCCCGGAAGGCTCGAGAAGACGGCCGGGAGGAAACCGGCGAACGACAACAGCGCCATGAACGCCAGGGTGATCCACTCGCCGCGGCGCCGGCCGCGCAGGAGGAGCGCGACGACGAACGACATCGAGCTCGAGAGCGACGCGAGGAAGGCGGCGAGCGCGACCCCCGCCGCGAGGGTCACTGCGGCCGCGGCCACCGATCCCGAGGCGAGGAGCCCCAGGGGCAGGGCGAAGAGCCCGGGGAGCACCGCGAGGACCCACGGGTCCGCGAGCCCGGTCACGACCTCGACGATGTGCAGCAGCCCGCGGGGGATCGGAAGGAGCGTCAGTCTCGCGAGGCCCAGGGTCGATCCCTGCATCGAGCGCAGCAGCGGGCCGACGAGGGTCACGAACGTGAGCACCGCGAGGAGCGCCCGCGGCACGATCGCGAGCACGATCCGGGCGGTCTCGGAGCTCGACGCGAGGAGCCCCCCGATGAACGCGCTCGCGGTCAGAGCGAGGGCGGCGGGCACGGCGAAGAGCCCCACGATCACGGGGACGGCGATCTCGGCCGCCCGGGAGACGCGCTCGAGCGCGTCCCGGCGGCTCTTGCGGAACCCGTTGGCGAGGAGCCGCCAGCGGAGCCAGGCGAAGGCGCGGAGGAGGCGGATCATCCCGCGAGCCAGTCCAGCGCCGCGCGCCCGGCGTCCCCGGCCCCGACGAGGCCGAGGAAGATCTCCTCGAGCGTCTTCCCCCCTCCCGCGCCGGCCCTGAGATCGGCCATCGGTCCTTGCGCCACCAGGCGGCCCCGGTGGATCACCCCGATGTGGTTCGAGATCCGCTCCACGATCTCGAGAATGTGCGATGTGAGGAACACCGTTCCGCCCCGCTCGACGAACGCCAGGAGGAGGTCCTTGATCTGGTGCGACGCCACCGCGTCGATCCCCTCGAACGGCTCGTCCAGGAACAGCAGCTTCGGCCCGGGGAGGAGCGCGGCCGCCAGCGCGATCTTCTTGCGCATCCCGTGGGAGTAATCGGCGACCAGGTCGTCCGCGGCCGTCCCGAGGTCCATCAGCTCGAGCAGCTCCTTCGAGCGGGAGCGGAGGGTCGGAGCGCTCAGGCCGTGCACCTGGCCCACGAACGCGAGGGTCTCCGTCCCGGTCAAGCGCTCGAAGAGGGCGAGGTCCTCCGGCATCACGCCCACGCGCCGCTTGACTTCCACCGGATCGACGAGCGGGTCGATTCCGAGGATGCGCATCGAGCCCGACGTGGGGCGGAGGAGTCCGGTCAGCACCTTGATGGTCGTGGATTTGCCGGCCCCGTTCGGACCGAGGAAGCCGTAGAACGCCCCCCGCGGCACCTCGAGGTCGATCCCGTCCACGGCCACGAGATCGCCGTAGGTCCGCTTCAGTCCGCGCGTCTCGATCGCGAGGTCCATCGCGCTCTCCCAAGCTCCGACGCTACCTACGCCATAATAACGGCATGAGCGACGTGGACACCCTATACGAGAAGGCCGAGAAGGAGTTCGACCGCTGGGAGGTCGTCAAGGACGTCGTCGACGAGACCATCGACCTGATGCTCAATCACCGGCAGAGCGGCCATCCGGGGGGCTCGAGGTCCAAGGTCCACCTCCTGCTGTCGACCCTGCTGTCGGGGGCGATGCGGTGGGACCTCCTCCGGCCGTGGCGGCCGTTCCAGGACCGGTTCGTGCTCGCGGCGGGCCATACGGTGCCGGTGGTGTACGCGGCGCTGGCGGCCCTGAACGAGGCGATCCTCGAGCGGCATCGCCGGACCGGCGACCCCGCCTTCGAGCTGCCGGACGGGGGGCGCTGGGCCTTGACCGCCGCCGATCTCCTCTCGTTCCGCCGGCGGGGGGGGGCTCCCGGGACACGCCGAGATGGCGGGCAAGACCCTGTTCCTGAAATTCAACACCGGCCCGTCGGGGCACGGCCTTCCCGCAGCCGCGGGCGAGGCGCTGGCGCTCAAGCTCGCCGGGTGCGACCGGGTCAAGGTGTTCGCGCTCGACGGCGAAGGCGGCCTGACCCCCGGCGCCTCGCACGAGACACGCAACTCCGCCTGGGGGCTCGGACTGTCGAACCTCGTCGTCCTCCTGGACTGGAACGACTTCGGGATCGACGATCACCCGGTCTCGTCGGTGGTGCCCGGGAACCCGGACACCTGGTTCGACGCGTACGGGTGGCGGGTCGCGGGCACGGCGGATGGGATGGAGTGGGGGCCGGTCACGAGAGCCGTGCTCGAGGCCGCGTGCGGCGAGAATCCCGACGGCGTGCCGTCCGCCGCGTGGGTCAGGACCCGCAAGGGACGGGGGTACGGGAAGTACGACAACGCGTCCCACGGCTCGCCGCACCCGATGAACTCCAGGGAGTTCTGGGAGCTCAGGAAGCCGTTCATGGAGAGATACGGCGTCGAGTACGAGGGCTTCGACCGTCCCGCCCCGAGTGATCCCGAGGCGAGGCGGCGCCAGACCGCTGCCAACCTCGAACGCGCCTTCGATGTCCTCCGCCGCGACGGCGGGCTGGTCGACTACCTCTCGGACCTCCTGGTCCGGCTCGCTCGCGAGGTGCCGGAGAAGCCGCCGGAGTTTCGCCTCGGCGGGCGAGGCGCGAGGATCTTCGACGACGAGCGGCTGTTCGACCCGCGCCGGTATCCTGCCGAGATGTTCGCGAGGCCGGGCGAGAGGAAGTCCAACAAGGAAGGGCTCGCCGCGTGGGGCGCGTGGGTCAATGCGCTCGGGAAGGAAGCGTACGGCCGGCCGCTCTTCATCGCCTGCTCCGCGGACCTCGCGGAATCCACCAGCATCGCCGGCTTCGCCAAATCGTTCGGCACGATGTCCGGCTGGGGCCGCTACCGGCGCTCCGAGAACCCGATCGGCGCTCTTCTCCCTCAGGAGATCACCGAGTTCGCCAACGCCGGAATCATGGCCGGGCTCGCCACCGTGAACCTCTCGGACGATCCGCGATGCGGGTTCAACGGGTTCTGGGGCGCCTGCTCGACCTACGGGGCTTTCGCGTACCTGAAGTACGGCCCGATGCGCCTGTTCAGCCAGCTCGCCCAGGACTGCGATCTCCCGGTCGGAAAAGTCATCTGGGTCGCGGGGCACTCCGGGCCCGAGACCGCCGACGACTCGCGGACCCACTTCGGCGTGTTCGCTCCAGGGGTCACGCAGCTCTTCCCCGACGGGCAGGTGATCGATCTCCATCCGTGGGAGCACAACGAAGTTCCCGTGGTGCTCGGCGCCGCGCTCCGGGAGAAGGCGCCCATCGTCGCGCTGCACCTGACGCGCCCGCCGATCGAGATCCCCGACCGCGAGGCGCTCGGGATCCCATCGCATCTCGAGGCGGCGCGCGGCGCGTACGTGATCCGGGAGTTCCGACCCGGCCGCCCGCCGGCGGGGACGGTGTTCGTCCAGGGGACGTCGACCACGAGCAACCTCGTCGGGGTCCTCCCGGAGCTGGAGCGGGCCGGGATCAACGTGAGGGTGGTCGCGGCGATCAGCCCCCAGCTACTCCGGCTTCAGGACTCGAGATATCGCGACCGGGTCGCCTCGATCGCGGATCTATGGGACGCCATGTGCATCACCAATCGCGCGCTGCGCCTGATGTCCGACTGGATCGCGCACCCGATTGCCGCGGAGTACTCGCTCTCGTCGGATCGGGACGGGCGCTGGCGGACCGGAGGAACGGTGGAGGAGATCGTCGACGAAGCAGAGCTGTCGCCCCGGCACATCCTCGAGGGGATCGAGCGCTTCGCGCGCGACCGGGAGCGGCGGCTCGCACGGCTCAGGGAGGCGGTGGACGCCGCGGCCCGATGAGCGGGGAGCGTGACGCGATGAACGAACCTGGATTCTGGCTCGAGGAGTTCCCGGCGGCGATCACCGTGACCGACGCGGACGGGACGATCCTCACCATGAACGCGCGGTCGCGGGAGACGTTCGCGAAGGACGGCGGCGGCGCGCTGGTCGGGAAGAGCGTTCTCGATTGCCACCCGGAGCCGGCGCGCTCGAAGACGGCCCGCCTCTACGAGGACCGGACGCCCAACCACTACACGATCCGCAAGGACGGCCGGCGGAAGATCGTCCACCAGGTCCCGTGGTACCGGGACGGCGCGTTCGCCGGCGTCGCGGAGATCGTCTTCCCGATCCCCGACGAGGTGCCGGAGTTCGACCGGGGGTAGCCCCGGGCTGACCCTGAAGACTCCCCACGTGTGGGGAAGGCGGACGCGCGTGTAGGAAAACCCGGCACTCCGGTCGCGGCGATTCGTCCCTCCCCGGTTCTCGGAGCGGGGAACTCGTCGCCATGACTTGCTTTTCCGTCTCCGCACCCGCGCCGACGCTCGCGGCACGGCGATTGCCCTACCTACGAGCGAGACTTTGTGTCCGGCGGTCCCGGAATGGGTTCATCGGGAGGCGCGACATGCCCGGCACGGAGACCTTCTGGCTCAACCTGGTGAACGCGGCGTTCGGGATCACGACGGCGGCCGCGATCGTGGTGGTGGTCGCCGCCACGATCCGCGAGATCGTGACCCGCGGCCACCACTCCCGCTAGGGCCCGTCCCGCGGGAAGTCCTGCCTAGCGCGGGATCCCGTATCTCTTGATCTTCTCGTAGAGCGTCGAGCGATCGATTCCCAGGACGGTCGCCGTCTCCTTGATGTTCCCCCCGTGCCGCCTCAGCGTCGCCGCGATCACCTGCTTCTCGATCTCCTCGAGGGGAAGGTCGACCGGGACGTGCCGCCCCCCGCGTTCCGACGCGTCGCGGACCAAGAAGGCGAAGTCTCCGCTCGACAGCGCGCGCCCCAGGCAGGTCACGAGCGCACGCTCGAGCGCGTTGTCGAGCTCCCTTACGTTCCCCGGCCACTCGTGGTCCATGAGCACGGCCAGCGCAGCGTCGTCGATCTCCACGGGCTCGCGCCCCATCTCGGTCGCGATCCGCTCGACGAACTCCCGGGCGAGGAGGGGGATGTCCTCCCGTCGCTCGCGGAGCGGAGGGATCCGGATCTCGATCACGTTGAGGCGGTAGTAGAGGTCTCCCCTGAAAGTCCCCTCCGCCACCGCCTCCAGGAGGTTCGCGTTGGTGGAGGCGATGACGCGGACGTCCACGTGGACTTCCTCGGAGCCGCCGACGCGGAAGAAGCTGCGCTCCTGGAGGACCCGCAGCAGGTCCAGCTGGAGCTTCGGCGAGATATCGCCGATCTCGTCCAGGAGCAGGGTCCCGCCGTCCGCCAGCTCGAACTTCCCCTTCTTCCTGGCATGCGCGCCGGTGAACGAACCCTTCTCGTGGCCGAACAGCTCCGACTCGAGCAACGTCTCCGTGAGCGCGGCGCACGAGACGGCGACGAACGGCCTGGAGGCGCGGTCGCCCACGCTGTGGATCGCCTGGGCGACCAGCTCCTTGCCGGTGCCGCTCTCGCCGCGGATCAGAACCGTGCTCTTGAGGTTCGCGATATCGCGGACGAGCGCGAAGATCTCGTGCATCCTCGGGTTCTTGCTGACCATGTCCTGGAAGCGGTACTGCCTCGTCAGCTTCCGGCGGAGGATGACGTTCTCCCGCTCCAGGTTCCTCAGGTGGCGGAGCCGCTCCAAGAGGAGCGAGATCTCGTGGGGATTGCACGGCTTGACGATGTACTCGTGGGCCCCTTCCTTCATCGCGGCGATCGCGGTGTCAACGGTGGCGTACGCGGTGATGATGATCGGGGTCGTCCCGGGCGAGAGCCTTCTCACCTCCCGCATGGTCTCGATGCCGTCCATCCCGGGGGGCATCTTGAGGTCGAGGAACGCGACGTCGAAGCTCCGCTCGCGGACCCTGGCGATCGCTTCCCGGCCGGACGCGGCGGTCGCCACCCTGTACCCGTCCTCGGCGAGCCACGCGGCCAGCGACTCGCGCTGGACCTCCTCGTCGTCCGCGACGAGGATCTCCCAGCGGCGGGTCACGACGCGCCCTCCCGTCCCGTATCCCTCGCGGAGAGCGGGAGGCGCACCCGGAACGTGGTCCCGGAGCCCTCCGCGGTCTCAACCGAGATCTCGCCGCCGTGGGCCTCCACGATGCCGTAGACGACGGCGAGACCCAGACCGACCCCCTTCCCGTCCTCCTTGGTGGTGAAGAACGGGTCGAAGATCCGGGGCAGGTCCTCCTTGCGGATCCCGCCGCCGGTATCGCTCACCGCGAGGATCAACGAGCGGCCGTCCGCGGCGGCGGCGGTCCGGACGGCCACCCGTCCTCCTCGCGGGACCGCCTCGACGCCGTTCAGCGCCAGGTTGGTCACGACCTGCTCGATCTGCGAGGCGTCGCAGACCAGCGCGGGGAGGCTCGGCGAAAGCTCAGGCTCGAGTCTCACCCCGGCCTGGCCGGCCTTGTGCGCGATGAGCGAGAGGGTCGTCCGCACGATATCGTTCAGGTCCGCGGGGCCCGCCTCCCGCTTGGACTTTCTGGAGAAGGAGAGGAGGTCCGAGACGATCCGTCCCACCCGCGCGGTCTCCCCTTCGACCTGGGAGAGGTAGCGCCGGAACTCCTCGACGCGACCCGCGGGGATCCCGTCGTCCTTCAAGATCC
This sequence comes from Terriglobia bacterium, assembly GCA_020073205.1. Lineage (NCBI taxonomy): Bacteria > Pseudomonadati > Acidobacteriota > Terriglobia > Terriglobia bacterium. Next base: position 31,431 of record JAIQFR010000033.1, on the reverse strand, counting down.
GCTGCATGAGCGTCGAGAGGTTGAGCACGCCCGAGATCGGGTTGTTGATCTCGTGGACGACGCTGGCGGCGAGGTGCCCGAGGGAGGCGAGCCGCTCGCTCCGGGCGAGGTCCCTCTGGGTCTCCTCGAGCTGGGCGGTCCGCTCCTCGACCTTCGCCTCGAGGCGGTGGGTGAACTCCGCGTTCTCGAGCTGCGCCGCCTTCAAGCGCTCCCGCATGACGTCGAACGATCGGGCCAGCTCGCCGACCTCGCCTCCCGTGCGGACCTCCACCTTCCGGTCGAGCTGCATGGCGCTCACCGCCTTCGTTCCCTCGATGAGCTGCTCGATCGGGCGGCCGACGAACCGTCGGGTGAAGAGCGCGATGAAGATCGCCAGGAGCGAGACCTCGAGGGCGGTCGTGAGGAGGGCGCGAACCTCGAGCCCGGCCAGGTCGCGGTCCACCCGGGCGAGATCGAGGGTCACGTCGAGGACGCCGAGCACGTTCTTGGACTCGGGGTGGGCATGGCAGGCGGCCCGGCTACACGCCGGCTCGTTGTAGATCGCGGTGACCATTCCCAGCTTCCGGCTCCGGTCGGATCCGCGGAAGATCCTCGCCCGGGAGGGGACGTCCACCCGCACCAGCGGCTGCTCGCGGGTGTGGCAGAGGAAGCAGGCCTCCGCGTTCTTGTCCACCTGGGTTTCGCCCCCGGGCGACGTGGAGAACATCACCCGTCCTTCCTTGTTGAAGATCCGGATCCGGTCGATCCCCTGCTTGGTCGCGATGGTCTGCATCACCTCGTACGCCGCGCTGCGCTGGTCCGCCAGCATCGCGTGCCAGGTGGCGCTGGCGATGCTGCGCGACAGCTGGTCCGCGCCGAGGACCATCCCGTCCACGACCTGCCGCTCCTGCTTGCGGACGTTGTAGAGGGCGAAGGAGCCTTCGACGACGATGAGGATGACCGTGAGGGAGACGATCAGCCTGAGCGCCAGGCTCTTCGGCACGACGGTCCTTTCGGGCTCATCGAGGTGGGCGATGGGCCGTCCCGGCGGAGCGAACCCTGGGGCACATTATCGCACCCGCGGGGGCCTCGGGGCCAGGGGCGCCCCCCGGCGGCGCGCGGCTACCGGCTCTTGTCCGGATACCTCGGCGGCTTCGGCTCCTCCACCGGCTGCTTCTGGAGCGTCTCCCTGAGGTATGCGATCGCGGCCTCGAGCTGGGCGTCCTTTCCGTCGAACGTCGCGCGGGGGAGGTTGTCCACGATCACGTCGGGCTCAACACCGCGCCCCTCGATGAGCCATTGCCCCTCGGGGCCGAAAACGCCGCTCTCGGCGGCGGTGGCGATGCCCTTGTCCACGAGGACGTTGTTGCTGGAGAGCCAGATCTCGCCTCCCCAGGTCCGCGTGCCGATCACCTTGCCGAGGCCGAGCCGGCGGAACCCCTCGGCGAACGCCTCGCCGTCCGACGCGGTCCACTCGTCCACCAGCACGACCACGGGGCCGCGGAAGGCGTACTGCATGTTCCAGATCGGCGCTCCGACCCTCGGCTGCCAGTAGAACCAGGCGCGGCGCATCAGCTTCTCGAGGATCCAGCTGTCGATGTTCCCGCCGCGGTTGTGCCTCACGTCCACGATCAGTCCCTTGCGCCGATACACGGGATAGAAATTCCGGGCCCAGTCGGAGTAGTCGCTCCCGCCCATGGCGCGCAGGTGGACGTATCCGAGGTCTCCTTTGCCCTTCTCCTCGACCTCGAGGCGGCGCGTAGTCTCCCAGTCGTCGTACCGGAGGTCGGCGGCCGCGCCCGGGAGCGGGACCGCGATCGCGTCCCGGGTCTTTCCCGATTTCGTCTCCCTGATCGTCAGCAGGACCTGCTTGCCGGCCTTGGCGCGGAGCAGCACGCCGGGGTCAGGAACCGTGAGGAGCGCGACGCCGTCGATGGCGGTCAGCACGTCCCCCTCGGCGGCGCCGACCGCGGGCTTCGCCAGCGGGGAAAGCTCGCCGGGATAATCCGGGTCGGCGCGGAAGATCCGGCGGATCCGGTACCCGCCCGCGGCCGTGTCGCGGTCGAGCTCGGCGCCGAGGGACGAGTTCGCCACCGGGTCCGGAGTCTCGCGGAGGTCGCCGCCGCGGACGAACATGTGGAGAGCCGACAGCTCCGCGACCATCTGCCCCAGGAGGTCGTTCAGCTCGGCGCGGTCGGTGACCCGCGCGACGAGCGGCTCGAACTTTCCGCGCATCGCCGGCCAGTCCACGCCGTGCATGCTCCGGTCGTAGAAGTAGTCGCGCTCGAGGCGCCAGGCCTCGCGGAACATCTGGCGCCACTCCTCGCGCGGATCGAGCGCGAACGTCCAGCCGTCGAGCGAGACCTTCTTCTCGGAGAGGTCGTGGCTCTCCTCCGCGGACGACTCGATCACGTACAGGTCGTCCCCCTTCCGAACGAGGAGCTTCTTGCCGTCCTGGGACGGCTCGTACCCCTTCACCTCCGGCACCAACGTCTTGACCTTCGGCTCGTGGCTCGTGACCTCGGCGTAAGCGAGGCGGGCCTTCCTCTCGAACGAGGTCTCCCGCACCTCGAAGAAGAGCCTCTTCTCCCCGGCGGACAGGTTCTCGTAGTTGTCCGCGGGAAGCGGGACCTCCTGCACGCGGTGGTCGAGGCCGTCGAGCTCGATCTTCACCACGACCGCCTTGTCCTTCGGCTTCGCGCCGGCGGAGCCCTTCGGCTTATCGCCGGCCTCGCCCTCCTGGTCTTTCTCCTTCTCCTTGTCCTTGTCCTTGTCTTTGTCGTCCTGGGCCTTGGCCTCCTTGGGGGCCAGCTCGTCCGACGGCTGCCACGGGGAGCGCTGGCCGCCGGGAAGGTCCACGAGGTAGATCTTCGTGATCCTGTCGAAGAACGGCTCGGGCTGGCGGTCGCCCCACGGGCTGCCCACGAGGGACCGGAGCTCGCGGTCGGACAGGAAGTAGAGCCACTTGCCGTCGGGGGTCCAGGCCGGCGAGGCGCTGCCGGTGCGGTCGGAGGTCAAGGGGACCGTGGTGCCGTCCGCGGGACGGTGGAGCCAGATCCTCGACAGCTCGTTGTCGCCGGGGGCGACGTACGCGAGCCACGCGCCGTCGGGGGACCAGGCGAGGTCTAAGAACTCCCCCGTTCGGGACGTGGCGATCCGGGTGCTCTTCTTCTTTTCGAGGTCGAGGATCCACAGCTCCTGGTTCTTGTCGTGGTACGCGATGCGCTTCCCGTCGGGGGAGGGGACGCCGTCGAAGCGAAGGACCTTGCCGTCCGAGGTGAGCGCGTCGCCGGCGCCGACCCCGTTCGCCGGGAGCTTCCACCACTCGACCTCGCCGCTCTCGTCCGAGAGGACGGCCAGCGACTTCCCGTCGGGGAGGAACCGGGCCTGACGGTAACGGACCCCCGGCCGCCGCGTCGCCTCGACGATGCGTCCCTGCCGCGCAGGCGCGACGAACACCTGGCCGCGGGCGGTCAGGGCCACGCGGTCCCCGTCGGGGGAGAGGTGGGCCGACGTCAGGTACTCCATCGGCTTCTTGACCCATCGCTCGCGGGTCTGGTCGAGGTCCGACGCGAGCGTGACCGCGATCGCCGCGTCCTTGCCGGTGGCGAGGTCGAGCACCCACAGATCGGCGCCCAGCTGGTAGGCGATCTTCCCGTCGGACAGCGACGGCGACGAGACGTCCCACCCGTCGTGGCGGGTGTGCTGCATGAGGTCGCCGCCGCTCTCGTCCATCGACCAGACGTTCAGGGTCCCGTCCCGGTCGCTGACGAAGTACACCCTTCCCCTCCACCCCATCGGCCACCGGCTCGTCCCGTCGAAGTCCGCGGTGAGGCAGACCGCCTCCGCCGCGCCGGGGGCGAGCTTCCAGATCTTCTGCGCGGTCCCTCCCTTGTAGCGACGCGTGTGGCTCCCCTGGTACCGGAGCCGGCTGAAGAACAGCGTCCTCCCGGAGAAGTCGTACGAGCCTTCCGCGGCCTGGCTCAGCGGGAGCGTCTCGCGCGCTCCGGACGCCGGGTCCACGGTCGAGAGCTGGGCGTCGGGGAGCGTGCTGCGGTTGGTCGTGGCGTAGAGCACCTTGCCGTCCGGCGTCCACCCAAGGACGGTGGCCGAGCCGTCCCAGGTGAGCCTCCGCGGCAGGCCGCCCGCGAGCGGCATCACGTAGACCTCGGTGGGTCCCTCGTACGTCGCGGAGAACGCGACGACGGCGCCGTCGGGGGAGATCGCGGCGTTCGACTCCATCCCGGGGTGGCTGGTGAGGCGCTCGGCGGTCCCGCCCTCGACGCTCACCTTGTAGAGGTCTCCCTCCGCCGTGAACACGATCGTCCCGGCGTGGATCGCCGGGAACCGGTAATAGCCGAGCGGGGCTCCCGCGGCGAGCGCGTCGAAGGCGAGGAGCGCGAGGACGAGAGCGGAGGCGGGGACGACGAGTCGGCGCTTCATGGGTCTCTCCAGAGCAAGGCGCCCTCAGCCGGGGCGGCAGGGCCAGGGATGTTAACACCTCGGCGCCGCCGCGGATTCGACGCGGCCGGCTTCACCGGAGCGCCGGCTCAGGAGGCGGGGTCGAGCGAACCGTCGAGAAAGGAATCGTACGCGGCCAGGTCGAAGAGGCCGTGACCCGACAGGTTGAACAGGATCACCTTGTGCTCGCCGGCCTCCCGGGCCAGGAGGGCGTGAAGGACCACGCTGTGGATCGCGTGCGCCGACTCCGGCGCAGGGATCGTCCCCTCGCACCGGGCGAATTTCACGGCGCTCTCGAACACGGGCCCCTGGGGATACGCCTCCGCTTCCACCAGGCCGGCGGCGAGGAGGTGGCTGACCAGGGGCGCCGAGCCGTGGTAGCGCAGCCCGCCGGCGTGGACCGGCGGCGGGACGAACTCGTGCCCGAGAGTGTGCATCATCAGGAGCGGCGTCGTCCCCGCGGTGTCGCCGAAGTCGTAGCGGCGCGCCCCGGCGGTGAGCGTCGGGCACGAGGACGGCTCGACCGCGATGGCGCGGAGGCCCTTCCGCTCCCCCCGGAGCCGCTCGCCGAGGAACGGGAAGGCGAGGCCCGAGAAGTTGCTGCCGCCGCCGTGGCAGCCGATCACGATGTCGGGGTAGTCGCCGACCAGCTCCATCTGCTTCCGCGCCTCGAGGCCGATCACCGTCTGGTGGAGGAGCACGTGGTTCAGGACGCTGCCCAGCGCGTACTTGGTGTCGTCGCGCCGCGCCGCGTCCTCCACCGCCTCGGAGATCGCGATCCCCAGGCTGCCGGGAGAGTCCGGGTGGTCCCTCAGGATCCGCCGGCCGGCCTCCGTCCGGTCCGAGGGGCTCGCGACCACCTCCGCGCCGTAGGTCTTCATCATGACCCTCCGGTACGGCTTCTGGTCGTAGCTCACGCGGACCATGTACACCATGCACTCGAGGCCCATGAGCCTCGCGGCGCACGCGAGGGCGCTCCCCCACTGACCCGCGCCGGTCTCCGTGGCGAGACGCTTCACTCCCTCGCAACGGTTGTAATACGCCTGGACCAGGGCAGTGTTGAGCTTGTGGCTCCCCACCGGGCTGACGTGCTCCGACTTGTAGTAGATCCTCGCGGGCGTATCGAGCAACTCCTCGAACGCACGCGCGCGGAACACCGGGGTCGGCCGGTAGAGGCGGTAGATGTCCCGCACCTCGCCGGGGATCAGCACCTCGCGGTCGCGGGTCATCTCCTGCGCGATCAGCCCCATGGGGAAGATCGCGGAGAGGTCCCCGGGTCCGATCGGCTTCCCGGTACCCGGGTGGAGCGGCGGCTCAAGCGGGACCGGCAGGTCCGCGACGATATTGTAGAAGTGGGTCGGGATCTCGGACTCCGGCAAGGCGATCTTCGTATCGGTCATAAGCCACCTCGAGCGGTCCGTGGCGCGTGGTGGTAGCGCCCCCTTCCGGCGGGCTCCATCCTAACCCGGGCCACCCCGGCGCGCCTCAGCACCGGTTGCCCGTGCGCGGCGCGGTTCCTATAATCCGCGTTCGCCTCGTCCCCGACCGCTCCAGGAGGGTCCACCGCCGTGAAGTACGCGATCCTGCTCCCCGACGGGGCGGCCGACGAGCCGCTGCCCAAACTCGACGGAAGGACGCCGCTCGAGGCGGCCCTCATCCCGAACATGGACTCCGTCGCGGCGAGCGGCCTCCTGGGGCGCGCCGTGACGATCCCTGAGGGGTTCACGCCGGGAACCGACGTCGGCACGCTCTCGGTCCTCGGGTACGACCCTCACCGGTACTACTCCGGCCGCGCGCCTCTCGAGGCCGCCGCGAAGGGCCTCGCCGTGCGCCCGGACCAGATGATCTTCCGCTGCAACTTCGTGACGGTCGGGGACGGCCTGATGCGGGACAACACCGCGGGGCACATCGCCCAGGACGAGGCGGACGCGCTGATCTCCGACCTCGACGCGGCGCTCCGCGGCGACGGGTGCGAGTTCCATTCCGGGGTCACCTACCGCCACCTGATGCTGCTTAAGGACGCCGCCGGCCTCGCCCTCCGCTGCGCGCCCCCTCACGACATCATCGATCAGCCGGTGACGAAGCACGCCCCCTCGGGGACCGGCGCCGAGCGCGTAACCGGGATCATGGAGAAGGCCGCCACACTGATCGCGGGCCATCCGGTGAACCGGCGCCGGCAGGAGAAGGGGAAGGCCCCGGTGACCGGCATCTGGCTCTGGGGCCAGGGGCGCCCGACGCCCTTCGAGAGCTTCGCGTCGCGGTTCGGCCCGAAGGGCGCCGTGATCACCGCCGTCGACATCCTCCGGGGGATGGCGAACCTCATGGGGATGCGCCTGATCGAGGTCCCCGGCGCCACCGGCTACATCGACACGAACTACGAGGGGAAGGGGAGGGCGGCGGCCCGAGCGCTCGACGAGTTCGACCTCGTGATCGTCCACGTGGAGGCCGCCGACGAGGCGGCCCACATGGGGAGCCCCGAGGAGAAGGTCAAGGCGCTCGAGAGGATCGACGAGGCCGTGGCGGGGCCGCTCCTCGAGCGGCTGCGCAGGTTCCCCGAGTGGCGCGTCCTCGTCGCGGCCGACCACCCGACCGAGTGCGTCTCCCGCGGCCATTCCGCGGTCCCCCCGCCGTTCTGCTACGCCGGCGCCGGGATCGCGCCGAACGGGGGCGCGCGGTTCACGGAGGCGGCGGCCGATCGCACGGGGCTGTGGGCCGATCCGGGTCACGAGCTGATGGAGGCGTTCATCCGCCGCTGAGGCGCTTCACGTGACGAAGCCGCGCGTCCTGATCCTGCACACCGGCGGCACCCTGGGGATGCGGCCGCGCGAGCCCGACCACGCCCTGGCCCCCGACGAGTTCGGCAGCACGATCCTCGAGCACGTCCCCGAGCTGGATCAGATCGCGGCGATCGAGACCCGCGTCTTCTCCAACATCGACTCGTCCGACGTGAACTGCGCGCTCTGGATGTCTCTGGCCCGGGAGGCCGCCGCCGACATCGCGCGCTTCGACGGGATCGTGATCACCCACGGCACGGACGCCATGGCCTACACGGCCTCGGCCCTCTCCTACGTCCTCCGGGACCTGCCGCGCCCCGTGATCCTCACCGGGGCGCAGCGGCCGATCTCGGATCCCCACTCGGACGGCCGGGGCAACCTCGTCGGCGCGGTGGAGCTGGCGTCGCGCGCGATCCCCGAAGTCGCGATCTACTTCGACGGCATGCTGCTGCGCGGCAACCGGACCATGAAGCGCAGCTCGTTCTCGTACGCGGCGTACCGATCGCCCAACTTTCCCCCGCTCGCCGAGATCGGGATGGAGGTGAGACTCCACGTCGAGCCGCGAACGCCGGGCTGCACCTGCCGGATCGAGGGGGGCTTCGACTGCCGGATCGCCGCGCTGCGCCTCCTGCCCGGCCAGCCCGCCGCCCCCCTCGCTGCGCTGGCGGGGACGGGGATCGGCGCGGTGCTGGTGCAGGCATACGGCGTCGGCAATTTCCCGGTCCTCGACCTTGGCCTCACCGACGCGGTCCGGACGCTCACCGGCGCCGGGATCGTGGTCGCCATCGGCTCCCAGTCGATGCACGGCCGCGTGGACATGTCCCGCTACGCGGGAGGGCGGCTCGCCATGGAGGCGGGGGCGGTCGGCACCGCGGACATGACCGTGGAAGCCGCCGCGGTGAAGCTCATGTACCTCCTCGCGACCTCGACCGGCCCGGAGGAGATCAAGGCCCGACTGTGCATCCCGATTGCGGGAGAGGTGACGTAAGGTCGCGAGGACGCCGGCGATCCGTTGCGAACGCGCAACCGAACCTCGCGACGCCACCTGCCGAATCCGCCCATCGGGCCTTATGTTTGCGGTCGCCTGCTTCGAGGCGTCCGATGGAGCCCGACGCGAAACCCAACGGGCCATCCTCCAAGGAGGGTGGACGGGATCTCGTCTCCCGCGCCCGGGCGCTCTTGCAGGCCCGGCATTACAGCCGCCGGACGGAGGAAGCGTACGTCCTCTTGATCCGGCGTTTCGTCGGCTTCCACGAGGGGCGCGCGCCAGGCTCGCTCGGCAAGGACGAGGTCAACGCGTTCCTCACGAGCCTCGCCGTGGACTGGCGTGTCGCGGCGCCGACGCAGAACCAGGCGCTGGCCGCGCTGTTGTTCTTCTATCGCGAGGTGCTCCGGAACCCGCTGGCCGGCCAGGAAGGGGTCGTGACGGCGAGGGGTGCCCGCCGGCTCCCCGTCGTGCTCTCGCGCGAGGAGGTGCGCCGGCTGCTGCGCCAGCTTCAAGGGCCGGTCGCCCTGATGGCGCAGCTCCTCTACGGCGCAGGGCTGCGGCTCCTGGAGTGCTGCCGCCTGCGCGTCAAGGACCTCGACCTCGACCGCAACGAGATCACCGTCCGCTCGGGGAAAGGGGACAAGGACCGCCGCACCATGCTCCCGGCGTCCGCGAAATCCGCGCTCACCGAGCACCTCGCGCGTGTCAAGCGCCTTCACGAGGCCGACCAGCGAACAGGCGCCGGCTGGGTCGAGCTCCCCAGCGCCCTCGGTCGCAAGTACCCGAACGCCGGCCGCGAGTGGGGATGGCAGTGGGTGTTTCCCGCCACCCGGTTCTATCAGGATTCCAAGACCGGTCAGCGCCGCCGCCACCACCTGCACGAATCCGCCGTTCAACGCGCCATTCGAGAGGCCGTACTGAGGGCTGGCATCGCCAAGCCGGCCACGAGCCACAGCCTGCGGCACTCCTTCGCCACCCACCTCCTGGAGGATGGGTACGACATCCGCACCGTCCAGGAACTGCTGGGCCACCGCGACGTGGCGACGACCATGATCTACACGCACGTCCTCAATCGCGGCGGTCACGGAGTGGTGAGCCCGGTGGATCGCCTGGGCGATTAGCGCCGGAACCTCGTCCTCGTTCGATCGTACCGAGGGAGGCGATGGCTTCCGCGGGGTTCTCAGGTGGGCGGCTCCACTTCGCGCAATTCTTGGGTCCGGGCACTGCGGCGATCTCACAGCACGCCTTGAGCCCTTGGCCCGGGACCTCCCGTTAGAGCTTGCAATTCCGAAAGGTCGGGCGTAAGACATTGACAGCAAGGGTTCCGGCCGGGGGACAGACTGAACGCCACCCGAGCCAAAGAGGTATGGAGTCAAGCTGCCGACTGACGGCTATGCGCATAAAACCAGAAAGGTGACCGGTTTTACGTGATAACGAAGTTGGCCCGAAAGACAAGTTAGCCAGATTCTATGCGCGATAAACGCCGAATCTTGCTGCTAATCCTGGTTGTCGGGGCACTCTATATGGCCACCTGGCTCGTGGCATCTCGGACCCTCGCACCTCAGCTGAAAAGCGATGTGCTTGACCAGATAGCCGCGTTGACCGTGGATAGAGACTCGACGATTGCCTATGCGACAGCTCGGCTACAATCCGAAAGGGAGGATCTGGCGCTCAAGTCGGAAGTCCACATCACACGGATCGTCCCGGTCCTGCCAGGCGTAGTTCTCGCCTGGCACGACTTCTCGATGTTATTTCGGGCTGGCGGTCAAGGCGTTGGCGGATTCGGGAACGTCAGCTTGGTGGTGGTATACGGCTTCGGAGAAAGAAGGCTGTATTCGCGGAAGCTGTGGACTGTACCGTGAACTGGCTAACTACAGCGTGAAGCTGGCGGTCCATCCCGTCACGTCCGTTGCTTGCGCAACGGCCGCGCCGGTCCGGACCGCAGCTTACGCTGGTCGTTGGGCAGACATGAGAAAGACCCGCGCCCCCCTTGGTGCCTCCGTGCTGTTCGCAGCAACGCTGTGCCTCGGGGCTGGTACCTCCAAACCCTTCTTCCGTGAATACGTCGTTCCGGCGGGCCACTTGGCGGAAGGTGCCGCCGCACGCGTAATCGTCACCGAGAGGGCAGAAGCCTTCGACAAGCCAGTGACCTGGGCGGTGTCCGTCACGGTGGGGAGCACCCTCGTCTTTCGAAGCGAAACGGACGACGCGTGGATGGATCCCAATTTCCACGATCCGGGCTTCATGGCGGGGTGGGCGTGCAATTCGTACGCCTCGTGCAAACGGGCGTGGTACGAGTCGGTCCCGAAATCTATCGTAACGACTGTCGATGCCACGAAGCCTGCTTGGAGCTTTTTGCTCGATCCGGAAGCTGACAATCGGGCGGGACCGACTATCCGCTCCTCGCTGCGAAGTACGGGCAAGGTGGACGATCGCGCGGTCGAACGCCTTGCCTCCAACCTTGAACGGAGACTCGCAGCGGGCCCGGTTGAGGTACTCTCGCTTTCGACCAATCCAAATACAGACGCTCCGATAATGATGTTCGTTCGTGAACTCGGTTGTTTCGTGACGATCTGGTCGCCGTAGGCTGCAACGTGCTGCCCAACACCAGCGTGAAGCTGCCGGTCCGTCCCTTCACGTCCGTTGCTTACGCAACGGCCGCGCCGGTCCGGCCCGCAGCTTACGCTGCACGTTCGGCGGTCAGAGAGAAAATGCGTGCCGCCCTTTGAGGCGGCGTTCACGTTCGGAATGCTAGAGGAGGGCGCCGCCAAGTGAAGGGAACGAAGGTGAACTGGCGTTCAGACTTTCCTATTCGTGAGCAGGTCGAGGATTTCGCCGGCAGGGAGAGGACGTTTGTGATTACCTGCCATGAGGGCGGACTCGGATTCACCGTCCGAGCCGAGGAAGAGGGGGGTCAGGGCTTTGGCTACGAGTTCGCGGCCTACAGCGAGACCAGCCCGTACAGCGCCCTTGGCAGGGTGAGGCAGAAGATGCACCGGGGTCTCGCGACGCGGCACATCACGGGCTCGCCCGGCGGCCATACCCTCCTGCACGACAGGCTGACCGGCCGAATCACTTCTGACGGACAACGTGGCGTGGTGCTCGTGGTGGATGGGACCCCGCTCGACATCGATGACCTGGCATCGATCCTAGGCTCCCACGAGGGGCGGTGCTTCGACCTACGGATCTTGGATGCACTCGAATGAAGTGCGACGATGACAAGCGGCCGCCGAACATGGCCCTGAAGCTTGCGGGCTGCCCGGGCACGCCGCGTGCGGCAGCACGCGTCGCACCCGCGCATCCCGCAGCTTAGGGCCGGGCGTTAGGTCGACTTACGATGAGACCAGCAGGACTCCTCATGCGCTCGTCAGACCTCCGGGCACTCCAACCGAGTCCGTGGCTCCGCACGGCCGCCATCACGATCGCTGTACTCGCCGTCTGCGGGTTCGTCGTCGATGTCGCGCTCCAAGGGCCGCTGACGTGCTGGGTGTGGGAGGAGTACGTGGTCGCACGCGCCGAGGCCGCGTGGGGCTTTCATGCGCAGTGGATCGAGTACTCCAACGGCCATCAGTACCTGACAATTCTCGCCGTCACTCCCGGCGGGCCATTCGATCGCGCGGGGGTAAGGCCCGGCTATATTGATTCGCCGATGCGTTCCGCCTCCTACGGAGAGGCAGGCGGTCTGTACTGCAACCTCGACCGCTCGACGGACGAGGCGCACCTCGTACTGTGGGAGAGAGCTTTCGATCGGTCGTCCCAAAGGAAGATCGTTGCTCGAAGAAAACCAGCGAGCTAACCTCCGCGTGCAGGCGACGGACTCGCGTGTCACGGCCCGTGCATACTGCGGCACGGGCCGCGCCTCTCGGCCCGCGGGTTACCGCGGGCGTTCGGCGGACGCAACTAGCGGTAAACGTCTCGACGATGACCGATTTTAATGACCGTCACGGTGCGATCGTGGTCGAGCACCTCGTAGAGAATACGGTAGTCACCCTGTCGAACGCGGTGAAGGTCGTGTCCGGTAAGTTTCTCATTCCCAGGCGGGCGGGGCTCATCCGACAATCGGCGCAGGCGCCTCACGACACGCCGACGTTCGTTCAGGGGCAGGGCCTCAAGCTCCTTGGCCGCCGATGGCTTGATCAGCAACCTATAGCTTGCCACGGCGTCGCAAGTCCTTCAGAACACTCTCGAGGTCAAGGCTGGGCTCCTTGGCTCGGGCCCGATAAGCAGCGAGATCCTCGGCGTCCTCCGCGAGGTTGTAGCGCACGGCGTCGTTTACGAGGTCCGAGATGCTCTTGTCGGTCTGGGCAGCCTTGACTCGAAGGGCCCGGTGCAGATCCGGGTCGAGGTAGATGGTGGCGCGTCTTGCAGTGCCCATGCGGTAAGGATAGCGTCATGACGCTAAAACGTCAACCGGATCCCATTAAGGCACGCCGCCGAACAGCGGCATGCAGCCGACGACCGCTGCGCGGCCGCGGCTGATGCCGGGTCGTGTGTGCCCAGCATGGTCACTGACTTGGAGGTGAGAGTCCTTCGGGGACCTGGTCGCGGGGACCCAAGCGAAGCGCAAGGTGCCGACCGCGAGGTCGTCGCTGAAAGAAGCGTGGAGCGAATCCGCGGGCTGACGAACAGAAACCGGATACGAGGCGTACACGGCAGGGCGAGCGGGCACGTTACCGCGAAGCTCTCGCGATCGGGAGCCGTGAGCGTAAATCCGGCAGTCGTGCGGAGAAGGCCAGTGACCTTACCTGGGGAGATCTCGCTTTGCGCCCGAAAGGGCGACGCCGCGAGAGCGGTGGAGCGAGAAGTCAGCAGAGGCCGTAGTAGCCGCGCCATGGCGTGGTGAAGGGCCGAACGAGGAGGAGGGCGAGCGGCCGTGACTCTCGAAGGAGCCAGGCCTCAGAAAGAGGAAGCCCCGACGGCGGGTTGCGGAGCCGCGCGCCCAGGCACGGGCCGCCTGATGGAGGAGGTTGTCGAACGAGAGAACCTGAAGGCGGCGTTGAGACGAGTTCGTCAGAACCAGGGGAGCCCCGGCACCGACGGGATGAAGACGGAAGAGCTCCTGCCGTATTTGCGGGATGAGTGGGTGCGGATTCGCGAGGAGTTGCTGGCGGGGACGTACCGGCCGCAGGCGGTGAAGCGGCAGGAGATTCCGAAACGAGGCGGAGGTACCCGCACTCTCGGAATTCCGGTCGTGCTCGACCGGTTCATCCAGCAGGCGATGCTCCAGGTCCTGCAGCCTCGATTCGATCCGACCTTTTCCGAGCACAGCTACGGCTTCCGTCCTGGCCGCAGCGCCAAGCAAGCGATTGCGAAAGCGCAACGGTACATCGAGGAGGGACGCCGCGGCGTCGTCGACGTCGATTTGGAGAAGTTCTTCGATCGCGTCAACCACGACGTGTTGATGGGGAGGCTGGCGAAGCGAATCGAGGACCGACGGATGCTGCGGCTGATTCGGCGCTACCTCGAGGCTGGAGTGATGACCGGCGGGGTGGTGATCGAGCGGCACGAGGGGACGCCGCAAGGCGGTCCGTTGTCGCCGCTGTTGGCCAACGTTCTTCTCGACGAAGTTGACAAGGAGCTGGAGAAGCGAGGTCACGCCTTTGTTCGCTACGCCGACGACTGCAACGTGTACGTGCGGTCTCGCAAGGCCGGCGAGCGGGTGCTGACCTTCCTGCGAAAGAAGTATGGGGATCTCCGGCTGCGAATCAACGAAGAGAAGACCGCGGTGGCGCGCGTGATCACCCGGGAGTTCCTGGGGATCGCGTTTTGGCGTGGAGCAGGAGGTAGGCTGCGCCGCCGAGTGGCCGACAAGGCCCTGGAAGCGATGAAGAACCGAGTGCGAGAGATCACGGGACGAAGTCGGGGGAGGAGCGTTCGTCAGGCCGTCGAGGCACTGAGTCGGTACCTCACGGGCTGGCGGGCGTATTTTCGCATGGCGGAGACGCCGGAGATCTTTCGGTCCCTGGATGAATGGATCCGACACCGCCTGCGGCAGATCCACCTGAAGCACTGGAAGACGGCCAAGCGAGCTTACGCGGAATTCCGCGCACGCGGAGCCTCCGAGGAACTCGCGAGGCGGGTGGGCGTTCGCTGCCAGCGGTGGTGGTACCATTCAACCCACGCGGTTCACGTCGTGCTGACGAAGGAGTACTTCGACGGGCTGGGCGTTCCCCGGCTCGCCCCGTGACCTCAACTCCCCGAACCGCCGGATTCGGACCCGCATGTCCGGTGGTGTGGGAGGGGTCGAAAGACAACTATCCCGATCAGGTTGCCAGAGGGTGAGCGGAACTCAACGGGGAACCGGCGTGGAGATTAGGATCCTCGGCGACATCCAGGACGTGGAGACGATCGCGACGGGATCTGGGATCCGCGAAATCGAACGTCTTCGGCGTGTTTACGGTCCGGGTCGGTGGCGTAAACTGAAGGGTGTGGCGAGGATTCGGCTTCCAGATGGCACGGAGTCGTGGGCCGAAGTACATTGGTACGAAGCCCACGGCGTCGGCCGCCGAGAGTTCAAGGTCAAGCGCTTGATGGGTGAACGCACATGAGGCGACAGGTCACTTCCGGCCACTACGTCGTTTGCCTTGCCAACCGAGGCTACAGGGCGTCGCTGATCGTCCGCAAGATCTACGAGACGATCCCGGACCCCGATGCTGCCAAACGCGGTCTGCTGCGAGTCGTTGACGAATCCGGTGAGGACTACTTGTTTCCAGAGTCTATCTTCGCCGTGATTGAGGTTCCGAAGGACCTACGACTTCGGCTGGCAACCTAACATCGCGCTGGACCCGTCGGTCCTTCGCGTCACGGCGCTTGCGGTGCAATCGCCGCGCCCCTCGGCCCGCGGGTCAGCGCGGGTCGTTGGGCGGACCGGAGCACGCAATGAGCACACGCCGGACTGTCTAACCCGCGATAATGCCGGAGGTCAGCCCACTCGGATACCGGAAGTCATACTGTCTAGATTGCACGAGAAAGAACTGTGCTTGTATTTAGGTGCACACAAAAGCTTCAGAAGCGGCTGAAGGTCCGCGCTCCCATCAACCTGCCGAAGTCCTCGGCGCAACTCGGCGATTGGTACGGCAACACCCTGTTCGTCGGTCGACTTCGCCTGGTGATCTTCATCAGCGAAACGACGATGCTTCCAGTTGTCGTGACGCTTCGAGAATCAAAGACCTTGGTACCGCGCTTTCAGAAGGCACTGTGCCAGTTGCTCGAGGCGCTTCAAATGCCCAAGTCAATCGTTCTCCAGGAAATGGATATCGACAGTGGGTGGGCGTTTGGTCCGACCGCGAGCCGACGCGTCGTGGGGGTTCTCAATGAGCTTGCATATCAAGCCGAGGCCGAACTGTACTCGGGCAGGTGCGGGAATCCTCTCGACCTGGCCTTGCGGCTCAGCGGCGTTCCGATCGGCGGGCTCGAGCACATCGTTCCCTGCGATGCCGCCCGAATGCTGCTCGCACCGACCGCGCCGAAGCGTGCAATATGGCAAGCGTGCAATCTAACCGCATGAACGCGACGGTCCGTCTGGTCACGCCGCGTGCTTGCGCACGCGTCGCGCCACCGCGCCGCGCGGGTCAACGGAATCGTCTAGACGACAGATAAGACGCCTTGCATTAAGTACGTTACGGTGTACACTCTCCTGTACGGACACCTTGTTCCGCAGGAGGTCAGCATGCCGAGAGTCCGGCCAAGCGAAGACGTTCGGCCCCTTTCCGAGTTTCGAGCCAAGGTCGCCACCTTCGTGCAGCAAGTACAAGGCACCAGACGACCGCTGATCCTCACGGTCCACGGCCGAAGCGCAGCGGTACTTGTCAACGTCGCCGAATACGAGTCGCTGCTCGATGAACTTGAACTGCTCCGCGACGTGCGAACCGCCGAGGTTCAAATCAAGAAAGGTCGCGGCATCAGCCATTCCACGGCGAAGGCAAGAATCCTCGGGCGGCTTCGGAAGTGAGAGTCGTCTGGTCACCCTTAGCGTTGAGGCGAGTCACCGAGATAGTGGACTACATGTCTCGCGACCGCCCGGACACCGCGACGCAGTGGGCCGAGGGCCTGTTGGCTCTCGCGGGCCAGTTGGAAGCATTTCCCGGGCGGGGTCGGATCGTGCCAGAGATCGGTCGACCGGCAATTCGCGAGTTGCTTTACGGGGAATACAGGATCGTCTACAAGGTCCAGGCTGCCAGCGTGGGCATCCTCACCGTTGGTCACGGGAGACGGCAGTTCGCGGTATCGGAGGTGCGTCGTCGACGGAAAGGGACCGCCGGCCCAACCCGCCGCTGAACTCGGCGGCCGCCTTCGGCGGCCGCGGGTTAGCGGCATTGCGCTATCCGGACTCCGGATGAGCGAACCGCTTCGGATCAAGTCGGCGCGCGACGCCTTGACGCTGGACCTCGGTCCGCCCGAGCGCGGAACTCGGGAAGGGTGGTTTCCTGTCGCTCTTTCCGGCGGGGCGCTCAACGCAATCTTCCGGGCCTACGACAATCGGCTCGACGGAATTGCGAAGTTCTTCGAATCGATGGCCGCTGAGACCAACGGCTGGACTGGCAACAAGTCGTGGGGATCCCTCGAGGCGCACCTGTCGATGAATGCAACGACGGATCGCTTGGGCCACGTCTACCTACAGGTCATACTCCGGGACTGCGATGACCCGGCGGAATGGCGCGTGGAAGCTACGGTGTTGCTAGAGTTCGGGCAACTCGAATCAGTCGCGAAAGCGGCCAGAAGAGTGTTCGGTGCCAGCGCCTCCGTATAACTCCCGCGTGCAGGCGCCGCACT
Source organism: Terriglobia bacterium (assembly GCA_020073205.1). Lineage (NCBI taxonomy): Bacteria > Pseudomonadati > Acidobacteriota > Terriglobia > Terriglobia bacterium. The sequence goes on along the minus strand of JAIQFR010000033.1, from coordinate 14,457 downwards.
CGCGTGTCACGGCCCGTGCACACTCCAGCACGGGCCGCGCGTTACGCGCGGCGTTATGCGGACGGACTGTGAGCGAGGAGCGGCCCGGGCCGGAACGCGGCGTGGGAGCTCGATACCGCTGAAGGATGCAAGAGGACGTCAAATGAGGAGCAGCGCTATCGACGGCTCACAACGCAAAGCCGCGAGGATCGCAGGACTTGCGTACCTGTCTTCCTTCGTCACCGTGGCCTCGGTCAATTTCGGCATCTTCGCACGCCTGATCGTTAGCGCTGATCCGGCGCAGACCGCGCGCAACATCCTGGCGCACGAAGCACTCTTCCGCGTCGGCCTCGCGGGCGACGTGCTCTACTGCATTGCTGTTCTCGTCGTGAGTGCAGCGCTCTATGTCGTTCTCAAGCCAGTGGACCGGACGCTCGCCTTGGTGGCCGCCTTCGGTCGCCTGGTCCACGGCTTCACCTGGCTCCTGGTCACGGTCAATCTCTTTACCGCTCTGAGGCTGCTTAGCCGCCCCGAGTACGCGCGCGGGTTCCCTAGGGACCAGTTGACAGTGCTGGCACGGCTGTACCTTTCTGGCTTCGACCAAAACTACGTCGGCCTGCTGTTCTGGTCCTTGGCGGCCACCGCCGGCGCGTACTTGTGGCTCAAGTCGGCCTACGTCCCCAGTGCGTTGGCCGCCTTCGGCGCGCTGGCCGGCGCATGGTGCGCCGCCTGCACCTTCGTTCTGTTCCTCTTCCCCGAATTCCCGAAGCTAGTGAACCCGTGGTGGTTCGACATGCCGATGGTGCTCTTCGAGATCGCGCTCAGCGTCCTGCTACTCTTTCGCGGTCTGCGACCATCCGGGCTCACAACACAAGGTCCGGTCAGCCTGGACGTTGAGGTATTTGCAATCAATAACAAGGCGACTCATGAATAATCTGGCTCTCTCCCTCATAAGCGCGATCCTCATTGGGCTTGGCGCAACTCTCACTTTCGATCTGTGGGCGCTGTTTCTCAAGCATGCCTTCAAGATTACTCCATCCGACATCTGTCTAGTCGGGCGCTGGCTTCGATACATGCCAGAGGGAACCTTCAAGCATTCGAACATTGCATCTGCTCCACGGAAGAGCGCAGAATGCACGGTAGGATGGATCGCCCACTACATGATCGGCATTACGTTCGCCATCGTTTTCGTCGCATTAGTGGGCGACAACTGGGTTCGGCATCCGACGCTGAGTCCCGCGATCGTCTTCGGGGTCGTCACGGTCTTGGGGCCATTCTTGATCATGCAGCCCCTACTTGGGCTCGGCCTTGCTGCATCCAAGACGTCAAATCCTACGCGGGCACGACTCCGCAGTTTGACGAATCACGCCGCATTTGGCGCGGGTCTTTATCTGTTCGCATGGTTGGTCAACTGGTTGCAACGGGCATTTGCCTAACTCGCGTGTCACGGCCCGGGCCTGACGCAGACCGTTGGACGGACAGGAGGCACCGATGGGGAGGACGGCGCGAATGGTTCTCGTTGTTCAACTGTGCGTCGGCGCGTCGTTGGTGGGGGCATCCTCGGCCTTGGACCTCTTCGATCCGTTGCGAGTCGTAAACGGCTGCCCCTCGTGGGGGGGACTGCGGTTGGGAATGACGGCGGACGAGGTGCGGGGCGAGGTGGCGAAGGAATTCGCGCTTCAGCGGCAGGAGTCGGAGTGCGGTCCTACTCCCAGTTGGTCTGCGACGGTCGAGTACCGCAAACGCTCCATCGAGTTGACGTTCGAGCTCGGCCCGGAAGGCGTGAAGAAGCTCGAAGCCATCGTGGTCACCCGACAACCAGACGACGCCGGTGTGGCGTGGGGCCGAAGCGTTCTCGGAGGCGAGGTGAAAAGACGTCTCCCTGGCCTGACCTACAAGCCATCTCGGCACGCACCCGAGATTCGGGAGGATCAGGCCGTTGCAGCCTGCTACACCTTGCCGTCATGCCCGAGTATCTTGGTCGTCCTCGAGCCGGGTTACCGTATCTCGATTGCCGGCGAGGAGCTGTTCGACTGACGAGGTCACAGGTTGCCACCGTCCGACATGGCGAGTCCTGGCTCGGACCGTTCCGCAGGAGGGAGGCGCGTGATTCGGTCGCTCGACATGCAGGACGCACGGCTCGCCGCGTGGAGCACGAGCAACCGCGTCACCGTATACCTGATGGAGCGCATCCCGCGTCCGCTCTGGCGTGCGACGATCCCCGGCATCCCGACACGCACGGTCCGGAGCGTCGCCGCGCACCTCCACAACGCGCGGTGCAGCTGGGTGAAGACCTTGGGCGGCGAGCACGGGATCCCTTCGCCGACGCGAGTCGATCCGCGGACCGTCACATCCCGGCAGCTCGTGTCGGCCTTGAAGCGGAGCGGTCGCGGCATCGCGGCCCTCTTAGAGCTCGGGATCGGTCACGGGGGCCAGGTGCCGCCCTCCAAGGCCTACGTGTGGCGGAATCTCCCGCTGGACGTCGAACACGTCCTGACGTACTTCGCCGCCCAGGAGGCGCATCATCGGGGCCAAATCGTCATGGCCGCTCGGCAGCTCGGGTACCGGCTTCCGCAGAGCGTGACGGCAGGGCTCTGGCAATGGCGCACCCGGCGGCGCGAAGCGAGCGCGTCGTCGAGCGCGGATGCCTGACCCGCGACTGCGGCGGCCGGGCGCTTGCGGCTCCGCGGATTGTGTCGCGGGTGAGGCGGATGGAGGTCGTGCGGGTGTCTCGTGGCCGGCGGGCGGTCGCCCGCCGCCGAGGCGCATTTCGTCGGATGGCTCGGAAGCGGGTGTCGTATGCGGGTCAGGCGCTTCGCCCTTGCGTGTTCGGTGCTGTTCGTCGCGGCCATCGTCTGGAACGGGCTGGTCCATCTCGTGCTGCTCCGCCGTGCGGACGCGGTGGTTCGGCACCTGTACCGTCCCGATCTCGCAGACAGAACATGGGCATTGCTGTCGGTCACCGCGGGTGTGGTCGTGCTGTTCGCCTGGGGATACAGCCGATTTGCGCGGGTGGGTTCGATTCGTGAAGGGATGGGCTACGGCGTGTTCTTCGCCCTGCTGGCAGGCGTGCTCGTGGACCTCAACCCATACGTGCTGTTCCCGATCCCAGGACGGCTTGCCGCCGCGTGGTTCCTCGGGGGGATCGTCGAGTTCGTCGTGTACGGCATCATCCTCAGCCGGTTCCATCCGCTCGCGGGTTAGCCGCGCCGCCGGACGAGCAGAGCAGGGAGGACGCATGTCGCCGAGCGCATTCCTCGATCGCGGCTCCCGGCCCACGGAACGGACGCTCGAAGCCGTTCTGGGCGAGGCGAGCGGCTCGTGGGCCGACCTGCGCGCCGCTCTCTCTTCCAGATTCGCTCCTCTGGTCGGGAGGTGGAGCTTCTCGGGAAAATCCCATGGGTGGATTCTAAAGCTCCGGCAGAAGCAGAGGACGGTACTCTACCCGGTGCCCTGTTCGGGTACCTTCGTGGCATCGTTCGCGCTAAGCGAGAAGGCCCACGAGGCAGCACAGGGGAGCACGCTTCCAGGGCGAGTACTCGAGATCCTTCGGACCGCGCCCAGGTACCTTGAGGGCCGGGGAGTGCGGATCGAGGTGCACGACAAGAAGGACCTGGCGAGCGTCGAAACGCTGGCGTCGATCAAGATGGCGAACTGATGGCGGGTGAAGGGTGGATGCGCGGGACACCGTCGAGACGGCGGACCGCCACCCGCCGCTACTTCCGCTGCGCTCCCCGGAGCGCCTGGTCGAGGTCGGCGATGACGTCGTCCGGGTGCTCGCCGCCCACGCAGAGCCGGACCATGTTCGGCGGGATGCCCGCGAGCTTCCGGCCGGTCTCCCCCTGCTGCTGGTGGGTCGAGATCGCGGGGATCGTGGCCACGCTCTTGATCCTTCCGAGGTCCGTCGCCCTCCAGATCCGCTTAAGGCCGTCGAAGAACTTCCTCGCGGTCTCGGCGCCGCCCTTGACGCAGAACGACATCAGGTGGCCGTAACGGTTGACCGGCTTCCCGTACTGCTCGTCCAGCTCCGCGTCCACGAGCCACAGGTAGCGGCTGGCCAGCTCGTGGAGCGGGTGGTCCGGCAGGCCCAGGTACTCGACGCTCTCGACCGCAGGGTGCCCCTCGAGGTACTCGGCCACCTTCATCGTGCTCCGGCTCATCAGGTCCACCTTGGACCTCAGCGTCCTCATGTCGTTGAGCGTCATGATCGCCTGCATCGGGTGCAGGTTCGGGCCGTAGTCCCGGTTCGGGAGGTACTTGATGTAGAGCGAGAAGTCGTTCCGGAGCGCTTCGTTGGGAATGCTCGTGACGATCCCCTTGCGCGCGATCACCGCGCCGCAGATCCCGAAGCCGCTCGACGTCAGGGTCTTGGTGGTGGACTGGACCACGATGTCGGCCCCGTGGCAGATCGGCCGCAGGAGCGCCGGCGTCGCCACGGTGCTGTCCACGATCAACGGGAGGTTGTGGGCGTGGGCGAGGTCGGCCACCGCGCGGACGTCGAAGAACCCCTGCTGCGGGTTGCTCGGAAGCTCGCCGTAGAGGAACCGGGTGTTCTCGTCGATCTTCGATTCCCACTCGTCCAGGCTCGTCGGGTCCCCGATCCACCGGCACTCGACGTCGCGCTCCTGCTGGAGGCGGACGTTGAACTGCTGGAAGGTCCCCCCGTAGCACTGCGCGGTGGCCACGAAGTTGCGGGACTCGAACGTGTTGTGCCGGATGTGCATCAGAAACGGCTGCACCGCGGTCATGATCGCGGCCATTCCCGAGGAGGTGGAGCAGCACGAAGTCTCGCCGTCGAAGCCGTATCCCTCGAGGAGCGCCAGCGTCCACTCGTAGTAGTAGGTCGAGGGGTTCGCGATCCTCGAGTAGCACCAGGTGGGGATCAGGTACGCCAGGGCAGCGGCCATCTCGTCGGAATCGCGGTAGGCCTGCGACGAGCTCATGAAGATCGGCTCGATGATCGACCCCTGGTAGTCCTCGATGGCGTCCTCCACCGAGTAGAGACCGTGGACGGCGATCGTGTCGAACCTCCACTTCTTGACCACGTCGCGGATGTACCTCGATCGCCGCTCGAGGTACTCGGCGCTCCGCTCGATGTACCTGCGCATGCCCGGCGTGACCAGGACGTCCTCTGCGACCGTCATGTCGACCTCCCGCGAAGGGCCGGATCGGTTGGAGCTTGGGGTGCACCATACACCAAACGCCGGCTCGGGCACAACGCGGAAGACCGGCTCCGATCGGCTTTCGGCGGAGAAACCCCCTGTACTATGATGGGTCGCGGGGGCAGGTCATCATGAGCGGCGAACCCATCCTTTTCTACAGCACGAACCGGCAGGTGCCACGCGTCACGCTGCGCGATGCGCTCCTCGAGGGACAGGCCGCGGACCGCGGGCTCTTCATGCCGGAGCTTTTCCCCAAGATCCTCCCGGCCGAGATGGCGGAGTTCAAGGACCGCGGTTACCCGGAGATCGCTCTTGCCGTCCTCGAGCGATTCACCGCCGGGATCATCCCGAACGACCGGCTGAGGGCGCTCTGCGAGGACGCCTACTCCTACGACGTCCCGCTCGAGCACGTCGAGGGGCGAAAGCACCTGCTGCGGCTCGACCGCGGGCCCACCGCGTCGTTCAAGGACTTCGCGGCGCGGATGATGGCTCGTTGGATGAGCGTTCTCATGGAGGGGGACCCGTCCGAGCTGGTCATCCTCACGGCGACGTCCGGCGACACCGGGAGCGCCGTGGCCCACGCCTACCACGGCGTGCCGCGGGTCCGGGTGGTCGTGCTGTTCCCCGTCGCGGAGGTCAGCAGAAGGCAGCGCAAGCAGATGACGACGCTGGGCGGGAACGTGACCACCCTGGGCATCGACGGGAAGTTCGACGACTGCCAGGCGATGGTGAAGCGCGCGTTCTCCGACCCCGACCTCTCCGGGATCAGGCTCACCTCCGCGAACTCGATCAACATCGGCCGCCTCCTCCCGCAGGCGGTGTACTACGTGTACGCCTACGCCCGGCTGGCGCGGGCGCGCGAGATGGAGCCGATCGTGTTCGCCGTTCCTTCCGGGAACTTCGGCGACATGATGGGGGCGGTGATCGCGGCGCGGCTCGGCGTGCCCATCTCCCGGCTCGTGATCGCCACCAACGCCAACGACGAGGTCCCGCGGTTCATCGCGACCGGCGTCTACGAGAAGATCGTGCCCAGTCTCGTCTGCATCTCGAACGCGATGAACGTCGGGCACCCGTCGAACCTCGCGCGCCTCGTGGACGCGTACGGCGGGTGGATGGACGAGACGGGCCGGCTGCGCGAGCCGCCGGACATGGGGCGCCTCCGGCACGACATCCACGCGGTCAGCATCTCCGACGAGGAGACGCGAGCGACGATCCGCGGCGCGTGGGAGCGGCACCACGTGCTGCTCGAGCCGCACGGCGCGGTGGGCTGGGCGGGGCTCCTTCGCTACCTGGACTCGCTCCCCGACGGAGCGGACCCGCTGGCGGTGTCGGTGGAGACCGCCCACCCCGCGAAATTCCCCGAGGAGATCCAGTCGCTCCTGGGCATCGACCCCGAGGTCCCGAAGAGCCTCGAGGGGATCGAGGACCGGGAAGAGTCGTACGGCCGCGGGACCGTCGACTACGAGCCGTTCAAGCGGCTCCTGCTGGAGCGGTTCGCGACCTCCTGATCTCAGATCAGCTTCTTGATGGCGGCGAGGGCGTCCTCGACGTCCACCTGCAGGGTGGCCAGCTCGAGGTCGTCGAGGCCGAGCCGCTCGATCGCGGGGACCTCGCTCAGGTTCATGTCGGGGTCCGGGCGCGGGTGCGTCCCCATCTTGCGCGAGATCGCGTCGGCGGCCTGGACGCGGACGAGGAGGAGGTCGGGGGAGCCGTGCAGCTCGTCGTGGTGGTGCTGGGCGACGCGGCAGATCGACTCGGGGAGCTTCCAGCGCGTCAGCGTCCGGTGGCCCAGCTCGGTGTGCAGGAGGTCGAGGAGGTCGTCCAGCACCGGGGGGGTGAGGGAGGTGCCGGCGCCCTTGCGCTGCAGCACGTCCACCCCCTTGAGGACCAGGAGCTTCCCGGTGTCGTGGAGGAGGCCGGCGAGATACGCCTCCTCGGGGTCGCCCCCGCCTCGGACGGTCAGGTACCTCGCGGTCAGCGCGGTGGCGACCGCGTGATCCCACAGGACGCGGAGCAGGTCCTGCCGGGCGGGATCCCTCGTCTCGAAGTTCCCGCGGTGGAGAAGGGCGGTCACGACGGAGCCCACGTGCCTGAGGCCGAGCCTCGTCACCGCCTGGCTCAGGTCGGTCACCTCCCTGAGTCCGCCGAACGCCGCGGAGTTGGCCATGCGGAGCAGCGTGGCCGCCACCGCTTGGTCGTTGCGGACGAGCTCGGCGACGCACCTCGAGTCGGCGCGGCTCTCGTCGTGGAGCAGGTCCAGGATGCGTCTCGCCAGCTCGGGGAGCGGGGGCAGGCTCAGGTCCCCCTTGAGAACGGCCTCGCGGATCCGGTCGGCCAGCGATCGTGCGGAAGACTCGACCATCGTCGTCATCGCGGCCTCCCGACCGAGGCGATCTCCTGGAGGACCACGGGGCGCCGTGCGCCGGCGTCCCGCGGGGCGTTGGTCGCGATCTCCGTCAGGGAGGTGAGCCCCGCCATGGCCTTGAGCAGCCCGTCCTCCTGCAGCGTGAGGAACGAGGGAAGCTGCCGCGCCAGGGCCCGAAGCTCCTTCGACGGCGCGCGCCTCAGGACCGCGTCCCTGAAATCGTCGTCCGGGAGGAGGACCTCGTGGATACCGAGGCGCCCCTTGTACCCGGTGCCCGAGCACCGCGAGCACCCGGCTCCCGCCATCAGCGGGATGCCGTTCAAATCGGAGCGTTCCAGGCCGAGGAACCTGAGGTCCTCCCTCGTCGGCTCCGCCGGCTTCATGCACTCGGGGCAGACGCGCCGCACCAGCCGCTGCGCCACGATCCCGGCGAGGGTGGACGAGACCAGGAACGGCTCGACGCCCATGTCGAGGAGCCGGATCACCGCGCCCACCGCATCCTCGGTGTGGAAGGTCGAGAACACCTTGTGGCCGGTCAGCGCCGCCTCGACGCCGAGCGCCGCGGTCGTGGGATCCCGGACCTCGCCGACCACGATGATGTCCGGGTCCTGGCGGACGATCGCCTTGAGCGAGTCGGCGAACGTCGGGCCGGTCTTGTTGTTCACCGAGCACTGGGTCACGCCGTCCAGGACGTACTCCACCGGGTCCTCGCAGGAGATCACCTTGATGGACGCGTCGTTCACGTAGTCGACGAACGAGTACAGCGTGGTGGTCTTCCCGCTTCCCGTCGGCCCGGTGACGAGGACGAGCCCCGACGAGGTCCGGAGCACCACGTCCCGGAGCGTCGCGAGCACCCGCGGCGCGAATCCCAGGTCGTCCAGCGGCACCAGCCCCCGCTTCCGATCGAGGAGCCTCAGCACCAGCGTCTCGCCGAACATCGCCGCGTACGACGAGACGCGGATGTCCACCTCTCGCCCCTCCACTTTGACCACGATCCGGCCGTCCTGGTGGAGGCGCCTCTCGGCGATGTCCGCTCCCGCCAGCACCTTGACCCGCGAGACGACCCGTGGAGCGAAGTCGGCGGGGAGGTCGGTGAGGTTGCGCAGGACCCCGTCGACGCGGACCCGGATGCGGATCTTGCTCTCCTGCGGCTCGATGTGGAGGTCGCTGGCGCCGAGCTGGATCGCCCGGAGGAGCAGGTAATCCACGATCTGGACCGCCCCCTCGCCCGTCTCGTCCTCGGACGCCTCCTCCTGGATCTCGCGGTACTGGAGGCTCGAGCCTTCCGTGCCCGCCTTCCCGTCCTGGAGTCGCTCGAGGGTCTGAATCGCCTCCGCGATCCGGGCGGAGGTGGCACAGCACGGCCGCACCGGAACCCCGTAGATCCGCTCCAGCTCGGCGCGGACCTGCCGCTCGAGAGGATCGGCCATGATCGCGGTCAGGGTCCCGTCGACCACGCGCAGCGGCAGCACCTTGTGCCGCGACAGGTACGGGAGCGAGGTCTTCTTGAGCAGCTCGAGGTCGACGAGGCCGACCTCGGGCTCGACGTACGCCATGTCGTACTTCGAAGCGAGCGCCCTCAGGAACTGCTCCTCGCTGACGAGCCCGTCCTCCACGAGGAGCGAGCGCTCTCCGCGGGAGGGCGACTTGACCTTGGCGATCCTGTAGGCGGTCAGCCCGTGCTCGCTCAGGGCCCCGTCCTCGAGGAGGATCGACTCGAGGCTCAGCTCCGCACGGTGGAGCCGGACGATCCGGTCGTACTCCGCCCGCGCGAGCTGGCCCAGCTCGACGAGAATCTCGCCCACGGGCCGCGCCGAGGCGAGGCGCCCGGCGATGCGGCGGGTGCGATCCAGCTGGGCCTCGGTGACGACTCCCTCCCGAAGCAGGAGCGACTCGAGATCGGAAGCCTGTGTGGTTTCGAGCACGCTTCCCCCATGAGCCCTGCAGCCCTTGACGATTCCCTATCGGCTCGGAGAGCCAGAACTTGAGGCCGGAGCCGGGGTTTCGAGCCGCGTCAGCCTCTTCCTCAGCCCCCGCCAGTGGAGGGAGAGGGAGAGGAGGCTGGAGCAGATCTCCCAGAATCCTCTCTCGCAGCTCCCGGGGGGCGACTCGTGCACGGTGCCGTAGACCACGAGAGCGCCGAACGCGGCACCGTCGCAGGCGAGCGGCGCGACCAGGGCCGAGAGGACCCCCTGCGCCTCGGGGGGCGCCGAGTCGAAGAAGACCTCTCCCGCCAGGTCCTCGATCCAGCGCACCGAGGCCCCCTGGCAGAGGCGGAAAGCGGCGCTGCCGAGCGACGGCGCGACCGCGGCGTTCAGCGGGTCCTTGCCGCCCGGCACGACCTCGCGATCTTCCATCACCTTCTCCCCCGGCCGGAAAACCAGGAGCGATCCCCGGCTGCGTCCGCACGCCGTGAGGAGCATGGGCACCAGTCCTTTGGGGAGCGCGGCCCGGGAGGGATCGACCACGGCGGGGGTGAGCCGCCCCAGCGCCTCGAGCATGCTCCCCCGGAGCTCGTTCGCGGCCTGGGCGCCGTGCAGGTCGTCGAGCTTCTCGGCCAGCTCCATGTTGGTCTTGACGGCCTCGGAGAGCAGGGTCTCCTGGTCGAGGATCCGCCGGTCCCGCCCCTTCTCGGCCCATTTCTCGTGGTAGGCGGCCATGTCCACCCGGTGGTCGAACGCGGCGGGCGCGGTCTCGGGAATCGAGGGAGCGCGCGTCCGGGCCTGCTCGAGGGCGAGGTCCACCGTGTGGTCCAGAAGCTCCGGCGTCGCCGGGCTCCGGCTCGCCCGGGCGTACGCCTGTCGGAGCGCGGCCTTCAGCGCGGCGGCGAAGGTCTCGACGACCCCCGCGCCCGTGATCGCCACCGCCTCCTGCGCCGGGTACTCCCGGGCGTTCAGCTCCGCCGCCAGCTCCGCCACGGGCCGGACGCCGGGGAGGTCGCGCTTGTTCCACTGGAGGACGGTCGGGATCTTGTCGGGATCGAGGCCGTTCGACTTCAGGTTCATCCTGAGGTTGTCGAGCATCCAGTGGTTGGCCTTCGCCTCCGAAGGGGAGGAGTCCACGACCAGCACCACCGCGTCCGCCCCGGCGAGGACCTGCCGCCGGGTGATCTCGTAGTGGACCTGGCCGGGGACCGTGTAGGCCTTGACGTGAACCGTGAGCCCGCCCACCCGGCCGAGGTCCACCGGGAGGAGGTCGAAGAACAGGGTCCGGTCGTCCTGAGTCGCGATGGCCACGAGGCCATGCTGGCCGTCGGGGTCCGTGAGACGGTGCAGGGTCACGAGGTTCGCGGTCTTCCCCGCCAGCGCGCAGCCGTAGTAGACGACCTTGAGGGTGATCGTCTTGCCGGCGATGTCCAGGACCGCCACGATACGCCTCCCGCCGCGGCGGGCTCAACGCGGAACGGGGCCTTCCGAGGCCTCGGTGAGGATCACCAGGTCGACGCGGCGGTTCAGCGCACGCCCGTCGGCGGTGGCGTTGTCGCCGACCGGACGGTACTCCGCGAACCCGGTCGCCGAGAGACGGAGCGGGTCGTACCCCTGCTGCTCGACCAGGTACCGCACGATGGTGGTGGCGCGGACGGTGGACAGCTCCCAGTTGGACGGGAATTGCTGCGTGCTGATCGGCACGTTGTCGGTGTGGCCCTCGACGGCGATCGGGGCATCGGCGACCTTGAGCGTCTCGGCGAGGTCGTGGAGCGTGGGGAGCGCGTCGGCGCGCACCTGGGCGGAGCCGGTGTCGAAGAAGCCCGCCTCGGAGAGGCTGACGGTCACGCCCCGCCGGTCCAGGCGGACGCGGAGCTTGTCCTGGAGCCGCGATCGCAGGAGCATCCGCTGGAGCGCCCGCCGCACCTCCGAGGATCGCCGGGACGGGATCGTGCCCGTCACCACGGTGATCTTCGGCGGGGCGAGATTCGGCCTCACCCCGATCCCCCCCCCCGTGGAGGGCGACGCCACGATGGGCTGGGGCCTGCTCTCCGGGAACACGCCCTTCATCTCGAACGCGACGTTCACCGACTCCACGAATCGACCCAGCTTCTGCGCGTCGACCTGCGAGATCGCGAACATGACCACGAAGAACGCGAACATCAGCGTGATGAAGTCCGCGTACGACACGAGCCACCGCTCGTGGCTCACGTGGTCGGCCTCTTTCTTCCTCACGGCGTCGTCACCGTCAGGCCGCCGCCCGAGGAGCTGCCTTCTTCGCGGCCTGGGCCGGCTCGGCGGCCTTCTGCTTCTCGTGGATGAACGCGGAGAGCTTCTCCTCGATGAGCTTCGGGTTCTGGCCCTCCTGGATCGCGATGGCGCCGTGCATCATCATCTCGCGGAGCACCATGTCCGCGCGGTGCTTCACCTTGAGCTTCCCGCCGGCGGGCAGGAAGACGATGTTCGCGGAGCCGACGCCGTAGATCGTCGCCACGAATGCCACCGCGATCCCCTCGCCGACCTTGGCCACGTCCGACAGGTTCTGCATGACGTGGATCAGGCCGAGGACCGCGCCGAGGATGCCGATGGTCGGAGCGTAGCCGCCCGCCGCCTCGTACACCTTCGCGGAGAGGTCGCCCTGCTCGTCCATCTCCTGCAGCTCGAGCTCGAGGGTCTCGTGCATGGTCTTGGAGTCGACGCCGTCCACCGCCATGAGGATCGCGCGCTTCAGGAACGGGTCCGACGCCTTCTGGGCCTCGCCCTCGAGCGAGATGATCCCCCTTCGTCTCGATATAGAGGCCGGGCCGATGCGATCCGGTCTCGGCAATGTCGATCACGTCTTCCAGGCGAAGAATGCGGAGACCGCGAAACGAATCGCGAGCCCGATCGGAAGCCTGCCGATTAAACCAGGACCCGGCATCCAACTGCTGCAACTCGGCAAAGGTAAACGTGTCGATGGTGTCCTTCTCGCGACCGGGGAACACATCGGCGACATTGGTGGTGCGAGAGAGATCGTCGTCATGCAAGGCAATGAGCACACCGTCTTTGGTGCGCTGAATGTCAAACTCAAGGTAGTCCGCGCCCAGCTCGCGAGCCAACAAATAGGCGGGCCTCGTCTCTTCCGGCGCGAGATAAGAAGCGCCGCGATGGGCGATAACGGCGGGGCGAGCAATCCCTAACGCCTGGACCAGTTTCTTGCCCAGCGAAGGCTCACTGATGAGCCTGGAGACAATCAGCAGGCCCGTCACTAGCACACTTGCAGCGGCAACCGTGGCGAGGAGGACTTTGAACCAATAGACCATAGGGCTCTTCCTCTACCATTTTCCCCCTGTCAAGCACGTGGCGCTTGGACCAAAACCACCGCGATGGCGGGCCACTTGGCTTCGGTGGGCCGAATCCCCTACGATGTCGCGTCATGTTGCCTCCCGAACGGACGCCGCGTCAACGGATCATCGACTTGATCACCGGCACCAGGCTGTCGTCTCACCAGTTGGCACAGATGCTGGGCCTTCCCGAGCGACTGGTCGAGGAGCATCTCACTCACGTCGTGAAAACGTTGGCCAGAGATCCTTTGCGCCGATTCATCCTCGAACCGTCTGTCTGTCCGGATTGTGGCTTCATCTTTCGTGATCGAACGAAACTGACCAGGCCATGTCGCTGTCCTAAGTGCCGCGGCGAAGGCATCACCGCCCCCCGATACGGCATTGAGCCGACATAGCCCCCACGAACAGGCTCTGTCGCTTCTCACATTTCCCTTTGGCACCAGGCCCCGCTCATCTAGAGTGGTAGCAGTATTCGCGTAGCCTCCAACACGACCTCCGCCACATCGACCATGCCTGCCTGAATCTCCTTGAGTCCTGGCAAAAACTCCACGAAGCGACAGGGGGTCGGGTGCATCTGGATTGGAACAAGTTGCACGGAATCTCGTATCATGTGAGAAAAGAACCGCGGAACGCCACCTGGTGGCAGAAGTGGTTAGAGTAACAGGAGGCTGCATGACACGATCCCTAGCCATGATACTGTGCGCCTGCGTGCTCGCCGTCGCCGCCTGCAGCGGGGACAAGCCGAAGGAACTGCTCGAGACCGCCGAGTTTGAAGAGCGGCAACACAATGTCGCGCACGCCAAACAGCTCTACGAAGATGTGATCCGGCTCTATCCAACCAGCAAGGAAGCCGAGACGGCCCGAGCACGTCTCGCCTCGCTTACCCCCGCTCAATAGGCCATCGTTTCGGCCGCCAGGGGATCAACATATTCGTTGTCTGCTGATAGACCCGATACTCCTCGCCACGGCTTGCCAGCGCCTGCGCTTCTGCCAACGGAATCCCCGTCACTCTAACCAACGCCCATCCCATCGCTACTGGCCCGGTCCATGTGAGCATCCAGCCGGGCGTACCGATTGCCATGACGACATAGGCCCACCAGTGCAGCCATTCGAAGAAATAATTCGGGTGGCGCGAGAAGTACCAGAGTCCGTCGCGGCAGACACGATCACGATTCCATGATTTAGAGCGGAACTGCGCGAGTTGCCAGTCGGCCACGGCTTCACCAGTGACAGCGACAATCCAGATCAGCAAGCCGACGAGTTCGATCAGCGCGAATGGGGGTCGTGGATTTTGGATAAGAACCAGAAACGGGAGAGAGAAGCCCGCCACGGCAAGCGCTTGCAGTTGAAAATAGCCGAACATCTTGAGCCGCTCAGACCCACCCCATTGCTCCCGCAGGCGGCGATAGCGAGCGTCCTCGGTCTTACCGATCACACGATTGAGGAGGATGTAGAACCCTAGTCGCCCCGCATAGAGCACGACCAAAACAGCCACGAGGGTTTTCCGCTCGATCTCTCCGGTGGCCTGCGTGGCGTACCACAGCACGACCGCCATGAGGCCCATGCACCAACCGACATCCGCGATCGAGGCATTGCGCACGCGCAGTTGCAGGACCCAGAGCCCAGCCATGACAACAGCCATGGCCAGATAAGCTGTGAGGACGAGGGACAGAGGATCCGATCCCATCATCGCGTTCTCCGAT
>JAIQFR010000032.1 GCA_020073205.1 Terriglobia bacterium | reverse complement strand
CCGTTGGCGCTGACCCACACGTCGTGCTTGCCTCCGTGGCGCTGCAGCGTCCAACCCAGATCGCGGAGCCGACGCTCCAGCTCCCTGGGCTTCATAGCGTCAATGTACACTTATACGTGTACTTGCGCAACAGGGTTGTGGGGTGTGATGGTCCGGCGATGCTCGGGGTCCGCATCCTCCCTCGTAAGCGGTTACCCTCCAAGCGCTTATCGTAACCGGTTGCACGTCCTCTTCTACTGGAGGCTCCGGTGCGCGCCCAACCCCTCGAACCCGACGTCCCTCTTCCGAAGGGCTGGTCCCAGCGTGTTCGTTCCGCGGCGATCCACGCCGTCTCGATGGCCAACGTCGTCTTCACCGTGACCCGCAGCCGCGCCGAGAACCACTTTAACGCCCGGGTCCGGCTCAAGGCCGAGAACGACCGGCTCCGGAACGAAATCGCACTTCTCCGAGAAGAGCTGCGAATCAAGGACGCCCGGATGGAGCGGATCCCGGCCCAGCGCCGTCCGCACTACTCGCCGACCGAGAGGCTCGCGATCCTCGAGCTGCGAGCCGCCCGAGGCTGGTCCCTCGCCCAAACCGCGCGACGTCTTCTCGTCACGCCGCTCTCCGTCGCTACGTGGAATGCGCGGCTCGACGAGGAAGGTCCCGACCCGCTCGTTCAAGTTCACGAGCCCGTGAATCGATTCCCGGACTTCGTCGGGTATCTGGTAAGGCGATTCAAGGCGCTGTGCCCCGCCATGGGAACGCGCCGGATCGCGCGGGTCCTCGCCCGCGCTGGCCTCCATCTCGGCGCGACGCCCGTGCGTCGTATGCTCCGTCCACCCGATCGGCCGAAATCCACCGCCAACCGCATCGACGTGGCTCGCTCCGTAACCGCGAAGCGACCCAATCACGTCTGGCACGCCGACTTCACCACGGTACCCACGTCCCTCGGCTTCCGGACCTCGTGGATGCCCCTCGCCCTTCCGCAGCGCTGGCCGTTCTGCTGGTGGGTCGCGATGGCCATCGACCGCTACTCCAGGCGCGTCGTCGGGATTGCGGTGTTCAAGAGCCAGCCCACGGCCGTCGCCGTCATGAGGTTCCTCGACCGCACCTTGAAGAAGGCGGGTTGTCCACCGGGGCATCTGATCACCGATCAGGGCATGCAGTTCATCGCCGCCGCGTTCCAAGAGCGGTGCCGACGGCGCGGAATCGCCCAGCGCTTCGGAGCAATCGGGAAGTACGGCAGCCTCGCGGTAATCGAGCGGTTCATCCGAACCGTGAAGACCGAGTGTACCCGTCGACTCCACGTCGTACCGTACCGGTCGGCAGCTCTCCAGCACGAGCTCGGGCTGTACGTCGACTGGTACAACGGAGTTCGCCCGCACTCGCGATTTGTCGGCAGAACCCCCGACGAGATCTACTTTGGAAGATTCCCCGCGTGCAGGCAGCCCCGCTTCGAACCGCGAGATCGCTGGCCTCGTCGATCCGGGTGTGCGCGCCCACGCGCGCTGGTCCGTAGCAGGCCCGGAGCCCTCCTCGAACTCGACGTCGCACATCAGGCCGGTCGCCGGCATCTCCCAATCGTCTCGTTGAAGCGCGTCGCGTAGGCGACTTCGAACGTCCAGTTTCCTGCAGTCCGAGGATCGGTCTTCTCCGAACCGCGACCGAAGCCCGCGGAACCCGCGACCAGCCCGGGCGTGCCACTCCCTGTGCCCCGGTGGCGCGAGCTCGGGCGCCACGTCGCCTTCCTTTTTCCTGCCTTTTGCCCTCACGAATGTCCGGCTTTTCGAGCACTACTTTCGCTGGACCCCTATACCCCACCCGGCTCAGACTTCACAACTCCACCGGGTCAGTAGGGATGGCGGATCGGCAAGCTTTCTTGCCACATTACGCGCCGCGCGGAGAGCTCGCCGGAGAACATCACATCGCTGCCGCGTTTTCCAAAGGCGGACTTTCACTGGCGCAACACACCACGCACACCTTCGCCTAACACGTCTGCCGCGTGCGTCGGTTCCTCTCGCCCGCTCGGAGAACCCTCCGCAGCACTTCGCGTCCGCGTTATGGACAGGTCCCGATCAGTTGCGGTAGACAGGCGGCCGCGGCGGGCGGCCGCTCGACGCCGGCGCTGTCCGTGCCGTAGGAGCCCTCCCAGCTCGCGTTGCGCGGGACGACCAAGTAGTAGGTGCTTCCCGCGTTCGGCGTGAACGTTGTCGTCGTCGCGCCGTCGGTGCTGCAGAAGCGTGAGGTGTGGCTATAGAAGGCGCCGAGCGAGCCCTCGTAGATCCCGTAGTCGGTGTCCGCCGCCAGGCACGACGGACCCCAGGTCAGGTTGATATCGGCGCCTCCCGACCTGGTCACTTGAAGCGCAGTGCCCGTCGCGCCGTCAGGCACCCGGCCCGCAGGCGTAGCTGGCGCCAACGTCCGCAGGTCGGCCTCCTGCCAGCCGTTCCAGGGGACGGTCAGCCAGCGGCTGCGGTGCTGGAATGGTGACGTCGCGAGGTGGTAACGAAGCCGGACACGCCAGTGATAGAGCGTCTGCGGTGTCAGAGACGTGGCGAGCTCATCGAGCGCCGCGCCCGCGGTCCCGGTGTCCATCCAGGAGGCGCCCGCCTGCGCGCCGGTGCCGTCGAAGGGAGTGCCGAGCGGCTTGACCTCCCACTCCAGCTTGACGTTGCCTCGGCCGAAGGGGGTTCGACCGCGCGCCGCCAAGCGGAAGCTGTCGAATGCGTCGGACGCGCCGAGTGGCGCTATGGGCGCGGAGTCATCGGAGCGTCGTTGCTGCGGCCGCAATGCCGGGCCGAGGCCACCGTTGCCGTAGTAGACGAAGGCCCGGCCCTCTCCCGCCTGGCCGTTGGTGTAACTGTCGGCCCCGACGATGACGTCCGAGTAGCCGTCCCCGTTGGCGTCCCCCGCCGTCGCGACGGAGCTGCCGAAGTAGGCGTTGGCCATGTCGCTCTCGGCCGTCCAGGCGGGGGTGGAAGCGAGGCCCGAGGCCGAGCCGAGATACACGAAGGCCCGCCCTTCATTCGTCTGGCCGTTGTCGTAGTATGGGGCCCCGACGATGACGTCCGAGTAGCCGTCCCCGTTGACATCCCCCGCCGTTGCGGCGGACCAGCCGAAGTAGGCGAATGCTCGGTCGCTCTCGGCCATCCAGGCTGGGGAGGAAGCGAGGCCCGAGGCCGAGCCGAGATACACGAAGGCCCGCCCCTCCTCCGCCTCGCCGTTGTCGTAGTATGGGGCCCCGACGATGACGTCCGAGTAGCCGTCCCCGTTGACGTCCCCCGCCGTGGCGACGGAGAAGCCGAAGCCGGCGGATGCCTGGTCGCTCTCGGCCGTCCAGGCGGGCGTGGAAGCGAGGCCCGATGGCGAGCCGAGATAGACGTAGGCGCGCCCCTCGTCCGTCTCGCCATTGTCGTACTGGTAGGCCCCGACGATGACGTCCGAGTAGCCGTCCCCGTTGACGTCTCCCGCCGTCGCGGCGGACCAGCCGAAGTAGGCGCTTGCCTGGTTGCTCTCGGCCCGCCAGGCGGGGGTGGACGCGAGGCCCGATGGCGAGCCGAGATAGACGTAGGCCCGCCCCTCGTCCGTCTCGCCATTGTTGTAATAGAACGCCCCGACGATGACGTCCGAGTAGCCGTCCCCGTTGACGTCACCTGCCGTCGCGACGGAATAGCCAAAGTCGGCGCCTGTCTGGTTGCCCTCGGCCGTCCAGGCGGGGGTGGAAGCGAGGCCCCAGGCCGAGCCGAGATAGACGTAGGCCCGCCCCTCGTTCTCCTGGCCGTTGTCGTACTCGTAGGCCCCGACGACGACGTCCGAGTAGCCATCCCCGTTGACGTCCCCCGCCAGCGCGACGGACCAGCCGAAGTAGCCGCCTTCCTGGTCGCTCTCGGCCGTCCAGGCGGGGGTGGAAGCGAGGCCCGATGGCGAACCGAGATAGACGTAGGCGCGCCCCTCGTCCGTCTCGCCGTTGTCGTAACCGGGGGCCCCGACGATGACGTCCGAGTAGCCGTCGCCGTTGATATCCCCCGCCGTCGCGACGAACTGGCCGAAGTAGGCGGCTGTCTGGTTGCTCTCCGCCGCCCAGGCGGGCGTGGAAGAGAGGCCCGAGGCCGAACCGAGGTACACGTAGGCCCGCCCCTCGTCCGTCTGGCCGTTGTCGTACAGTTCGGCACCGACGATCACATCCGAGTAGCCGTCCCCGTTGACGTCCCCCGCCGTCGCGACGGACGCACCGAAGTGGGCGTTCGCCTGGTCGCTCTCGGCCGACCAGGCGGGACTGGAAGAGAGGCCCGATGGCGAGCCGAGATAGACGGAGGCGCGCCCCTCGTGGGCCTGGCCGTTGGAGTAAAGGAAGGCCCCGACGATGACGTCCGAGTAGCCGTCCCCGTTGACGTCACCTGCCGTCGCGACGGAATAGCCGAAGCCGGCGGTTGCCTGGTCGCTCTCGGCAGTCCAGGCGGGGGAGGAGGCGAGGCCCGAGGCCGAGCCGAGATAGACGTAGGCCCGCCCTTCATTCGTCTGGCCGTTGTCGTACTGGTAGGCCCCGACGATGACGTCCGAGTAGCCGTCCTCGTCGACGTCTCCCGCCGTCGCGGCGGACCAGCCGAAGTAGGCGGATGCCTGGTCGCTCTCGGCCGTCCAGGCGGGGGTGGAAGCGAGGCCCGAGGCCGAGCCGAGATACACGAAGGCCCGCCCTTCATTCGTCTGGCCGTTGTCGTAGTATGGGGCCCCGACGATGACGTCCGAGTAGCCGTCGCCGTTAACGTCCCCAGCCGTGGCGACGGAGATGCCGAAGTAGGCGGATGCCTGATGACTCTCGCCCGTCCAGGCGGGGCTCGTTGCCACCGGGTCTATCGTCACGGGATACGCTGCGTCCGTGTCGTCGAACACGATCCGGATCGTCCGCGCGCCGATCGCCGCGAACCCCTCCATCCACGCCGGCAACTCCCGCCCACGCGCGTCCCTCACCCGCAGCGCCGCGAAGTGCACCACGTTCACCCCGCCCGGCGTCCGGAAGTCGATCGCCTGCCCGTCCGTGCTGAACGCGGGGCCGAGCGTTCCCGTCAGCGCGAGCTGCACGAAGACCGCCCGATCACTCCGCGCCGCGTCGAGAAGGTCGGCCTGCGGTCCTCTCGGTGGAGCCGTGTTCTCGAAGGCTTCGACCGCATCGCCGAACGATTCCTCGGGGCGCGACGCCAGCGTGAACCCCTCCTCCAGTCCCCGCGGCGCGTTCTCGTACCACTCCACGATCCGGCCCCGCGCGTACTCGATCCGGTTCCCGACCGGACGAACGGACGCCTCCGCGACCGTCCGCACCAGGTCGCCCCGGCCGTAGCCGCGGAGCGCCAGCCCCCACTCCCACGGCGGCGTCTCCTCCGTTCGTGGGACGACGCGAATTCCGCGCGTGGCGAAGTACGTCCGGAAGTTGTGCGCTCGGTTGGGCGCGTGCCACCCCGCAGGGAGGTCCGTTAAGACGGTTGCGTCCTTCCAGGTGATCTGGTACTCCGTGTCGCGAATGCTCCCCTGGACCGAAGTCCACCACTCGGCCGGCACGTCACCCGCGGCCGATTCGTGATTCCCCGGGTTCTTCGATTCGAGGTCACCGGACCGATCCGCGTCGATCGGCCGCCCGGCCAGCGACGCAAACCCGACCAGCGATGGTGCGACCAAAGCAATGATGAGAGACACGCTTGCGTTTCGCATGGGAGTGCCCCCCAGATGCGTAGATGCTCCCTATGTACGCATCGAGGACGCGGTAGTCAAGCTAAAAGCAGTCAGCGGCTTCCGGCTTGCAAGGAATGAGATGGGGGTTGTCCGCTTGCCGGTCACCGCCGCCCGCTGCCCCGGCTACGTGATCGACCACGGCGAGGCGGTGGAGGAGGGCGGAGCGGACGAGACGGGCAGGTCGAGAAGGCGAAGGATGAGTGGGAGTATCGGCAGGACGCCTGCTGCGATTCCGGTCGGCTCGAGAACGGAGACGGACTCTCATACTTGCTCCCATTTGTTTTCGTAAGCTCGATCATCCCTGCGCACGAGCAGCACGGTTTGATCATCCACCTGTTCTCCCTGCTTCAAAGATGTTCTGCGCAGCGTGTCCACGACCTGCTCCAGGGGAGCGGCGGCGGATTCGAGGAAAGCTGTCTTCAGCGGCCCCAGACCGAGCTCCTGCGCGTGTTCGTCGGAGGTCTCCGTAAGGCCGTCGGTCACGATCGCCAGCATGTCTCCCGGTTCGCAGATGATGGACGCGGTGGCAAACTCGGCACTCGGCAGAATCCCCAGCGGCAAGTTGGAGACGGACCGCTCCTCCACCGATCCCAGGCGCTTGCTGTAATGCAGAACGGGCAGATGACCGGCGAGCGCGAAGGTGAGTTCGGGACCACCGGCGCTGGCGATACCGGCGAAGGTCACGAAGACGTTCGGCGCGGCCACGGACAAGAACACCCGGTTGAGATTGCAAAGTAGGTCGGCGAGGGTCCCGTTGGACGAGCGCGTGCGGGCGGCGCTCTTGATCATGGCCATGAGCATTCCAGCGGACACGCCATGGCCAGCGACATCAGCGACGTAGGCCGTCCAGCCGGCTGAACCCTCCATCACGTCCACCAGGTCTCCACCAACTTCGCCGCTGGGAACGGAAACTCCGAATAGCTCATACTCCCCGATCTTGCGTGACAATGCCGGCACCAGCGCCTGTTGCACCTCTCTTGCCAGCCGCACCTCGGTCATAGCGCCGAACACGCGCAGTCCTTCCTTGCGGATGAACATGACTACCAGAACGTAACCAGCGACGATCATCACCATGGCCAGCACGCCTTCTGCCCGAAGTCGGAGCATCAACGCCGCATGGCCGGAGACGGTAGCCGTGAGCTCGGGGACGCGGGCAAACATGTGGCTGAGGGCAAAGTTCGCTACGAACTGCACGGGAAATATGACGATCATCAACCCGATGATGCGTCGAAAGCCCGCCACGGCCCAGACGATGGCGAAGCCTCCCGCAAGCAATGCCTGGATCAGCGCATGGCCAGTCGTCATCACCTCGGCATTGATGATGCCGATGACCAGGCCGAGTGCAGCAAACAAGCAGAAGACGCCCCCCAGTATTAGCGCTGTGGCGCCCGGCGGTAGCGACTTCCAGTACTTGGCCTGCGTCTTCCACCCATCCGTGCCGGGCTTGTTCTTACTCATAGTCCCCTCAGTCTATTCGCGGAAGAGGCGGCAGACCAGTTCGAAAGGAGTTCGGACGGCGGTAAGCAAGCGGAAGAATCCGGGTTGCCGTACCGGAGCCTCACCCAGTTGCCGCGTGCGACGGGCCGCGACTGTGCGCGCCCGCCACCACTGGCGACCCCCTGGCACCCTGGTCCCTCGACCGGTGAGACCACCGCCCGCTGCCCCGGCTACGTCATAGACCACATCAGGCCACTCAAGGAACGCGGCGCTGACGATCCCGCGAACATGCAATGGCAGACGAAGGAGGCGGCGAAGCAGAAGGACAAGTGGGAGTAGGCCCGCCTCCGTTCATGCCGACAACGCACGCCTCGGGCCCTCGGCGTCAGCGCGTCGGTCCGCGTGTTTGTCTCGGCGCCCTGAAGGCGTTTACCAAGCCGGGTAAGTCTCGCTGGCGCGCTACACCCGGACCAGATCTTCCACCACATGCTGTGGGGTCCCCGGCTTCTCAACGGGAACGCTGCCGACCGGATACCGCCATAAGGGCGCATCAGGTTTCGTTGGCGCCGTTCACCGCCTGCCGTGCAACGCCTCCACGGAGCGTGTCAACGACTTTGAGACACCGACCGCAGTCATTTACTGAACCACCTCGATCGTCCGCGGCGTCGGCGACGTGATCATCTCAGGCGCCGGATCCGGGGGTACCCAGACATCGTCCGCCGTCGCGATCGGCGATCCTGGGGCAACGTGGAGCGTCGTTTCCTTCGTCGGAGGGTTGATCCAAGCCGCCTCGGGCAGAACGGGCGGTCGAGGCGGCTTCCGCACGAAGCGTTCGGGATTGCGCGCGTACGCGGCGAGGAGAGTCTCTTGCCGCGCCGCGGTGATCTGCGGCGCGAGCCCGTGATGCACCGCGTAAGGCGTCATCAGCCCGATGCCCGAGTGCCGGTGTTCGTGGTTGTAGTACCGGAAGAACCCGTGGCAGAACACGAGCCCATCCTTGTAGCCGCCGAACCGTTCCGGGAAGCTCGGGCAGTACTTGATCGTCTTGAACTGGGCCTCGGAGTAAGGGTTGTCGTCCGAGACGTGGGGTCGGCTGTGCGTCTTGGTGATCCCCAACGAGGCGAGGAGCACTGCGACGCCCTGGCTCTTCATCGAGGGACCGCGATCCGCGTGGATCGTGAGCTGATCCCGCTGGATCTTTTGCTTCGCCAGGGTCTCCGCGATCAGGCGCTTGGCGAGTCGAGCGGACTCCTGGATCGCGAGCATCCAGCCCACGACGTACCGGCTGAAGATATCCAGGATCACGTACAGGTAGTAGTAGGTCCACTTGACCGGCCCGAGGAGCTTCGTGATGTCTCACGACCAAACCTGGTTCGGACCCGTGGCGAGCAGCTCGGGCTTCGAGTAGCTCGGGTGACAAAGCTGGTCGCGGCGCTCGCGGACCTCCGTCTGGGCGGCGAGGATGCGGTACATCGTCCGGATCGAGCAGTGGTAGACGGACTCATCGAGCAAGGTGGCGTAGATCTGAGCAGGGGCCTTGTCCACGAAGCGCAGATCGTGCAAGGCGTCGCGAACCGTCTGGCGTTCGACGAGAGTCAGGGCGCGCGAAGGAGTCGGGCGACGACGCTGCGTCGATGCCGGCCTCTTCCGCCGGCGGTACAGCGATGCCCGATTCACGGTCAGCGCCTCGCACGCTGGCGCCGTGCCGACCAGCCGGGAGAGCTCCTCGGCGGCCGTCATCAGTCGCTCTCGTCGCTGTCGAGCGGGCTCAGGGGGATCCCCAGGAGCTCGGACGCTTTTGTTTGGATCTCGACGAGGGCCTCCAGGCGCTGGTTGCGCCTCTTGAGCTTGGAGAGCTCTCGCTCGAGCTGCTTGATCCTCGGGTCCTCGACGCGACCCTTGGGCCCGCGCTTCCGCGCGGCGAGCCCGGCCTTCGCGACACGGTCCCGATCGCGACGCCACTGCGTCAGGTGGGACGAGTACAGCCCCTCGCGCCGCAGGATCGCCCCGACCTCGCCGGCTCCCTTGGCGCGATCGACCTCGCGCAGGATGCGCAGCTTGTACTCCGCGGTGAACCGCCGCCGCTTCGCCTTCGCCTCGACCGACGGATCGGGTACCCCCGCCGGCGCGCCGGCGGGAGAAGCTCCGGTCGCCCTACGGGCTCCCTCCGCTTCTCCCGCCAAGAGCAGTCCTTCCCTGAAATCCATTCACTCAAGCCTCCCCGCCCTCTACAGTAAACTCAAAGGGGGTCGGTGTCTCAAGTACGTTGGCACAGAGGGTACACCGGGAAAAGGCCGACGCACCTTGCGATGCAAGAGACCGATTCATGGTTCTGCTCGGGCTCCTCAGTGAGTGTCGCGCGGCTTTCGGTTAGTTTCGCACACCCCCGCGTGATTGTCCACTACATACACCGTTCCAGTGGAACTTCTGGATTGCCTCTTACGCCTGGACTCGCTCCTCGAACGTGAACTCGCGAGCGACTACGGGTGGAGCAACAACAGACTTGAAGACCGCGAAGAAAAAGAGGCACACGACGGCTTTTCCCATGAGGCCCCCCTGGCGGCTGCGTCGGTCCCTATGTACGAGTCAGGACCTGGGTGGTCAAGTGAAAAGCGCACCGCGGCTTGCGCTTTGGCAAGAAATGGGACGGGGTTTGTCCATTGCTATCGCCCTGCTCGATCGCGACCCGCGCGGTCCAGCGCCTTGACTTCCTCCCCCACCGAGGGACCCTGGCCGCGGAGGTCCCCAATGCCCCACCTCGCTCCGCCGACCCTGACCGCCGCCGAGCAGGAAACGATCCTGCGGGTCACGGCCGCCAACGTACGCGACCACACGATAATCTCGATGGCCCTTGGTACCGGCCTGCGGCTCGCCGAACTCGTCGGGCTCGACGTCGGCGACGTGTTCGCGCCGGACGGCACGCCCCGGGTCCGCGTCCGCATCCGCCCCGAGATCGCGAAGGGCGGCCGAGCCGGCGGCGGGCTGTCGGGCGCCGCCTTGACCACAGACGCCACCGAGCCTATAAAGCGGCGTAACCGCTGCGGCCGCTAGTGGCGTGGTTCGGGGCCACAGTGCCCGAGGAACTCTGCGTGATAGACCCACCGACCACAGACGAAGTAGCGCAACAGTATGCGGATTGGCTCGACGATTGTCGTCCGTTGGCGGCGAGACGCTTTCGGCAGCGATTCAAGGACGCCCGAGACGACGCGTTGGTTGAGGCGGTGACCTGGTGGATGCTGGCCGGCTACTTTCGCTACGTCGTTACGTCAGGCGAAGGTGACGGCGGCGGACCAGACTTCGACTGCGGCGATGATCACCACCCCCTGCTGTTTACGGTGGAGGCGACAGCCTTCCGGAGCGAAGCTCTCTCTCGAGTCGCTGATCTCCCACCCGAGCCGGTCGATTTTGCCGGCGCTCTCGGCGATGTTTCCCAAGCGCTCTTTGATCGAGTCGAGCGAAAGGTCCGCCAGGCCAAGGAACGCAGCGGCTCGGTCCTGGTCGTGCTCGGCAGCACCCACTGGTGCCACAACATGGTCCTGGACCGATGGGCCGCCGAAGGATTGATTGCTGGACGCCGCAAGTTGTCCGTGCCCGTCGGGAAGCCCGCCACGGAGATCGAAACCGTCACCGCCTTTGAGGGCTCGGCATTCCTGAGGCTTCAGGAGCACTTCGGAATCGAGGCGGCCCGTAAGGCGCTAGCTGGCGTACTTCTACTCGGCATAAACGCCCGGGGATGCTGCGTCATCGGGTCACTGAATCCATGGGCCACATACCCATTCGACCCTGCGCTGCTGCCTGGGATACCGTTGTGCACAGCTTCTCTGACACCCGATCAAGAAGTACTGAACCTGAGCTGGGTTGTCGGGTCCCCATCCCCAGCGAGGCTCGAGTTCGTTCGGGTGCCACCCCCACGATCTCCGCGGCGGCCATAGACGCTGGCCGCCTGTGCCCCATGGATTGGTCCTCGAACACGTTCCGTGGTGAACGGGATGTCGCTGTATCTCGTGCTGACCTACGGCGCTGGGCCTGCCGGCTCTCGACTGTCGGGCGCACGCCGCGTGGCAGCCTGAGCCTTGACTTCCTCCCCCACCGCTGGCCGTGTCATGGGTGGAGGTCCCCATGTTCCACCTCGCCCCGCCGACCCTGACCGCCGCCGAGCAGAAGGCCATCCTGCGGTTCACGGCCGCCAACGTGCGCGATCACACGATCTTCTCGATGGCCCTCGGTTCGCCTTCCTCCCCTCCCCCTTGACCGCCGGCGATCCACAAGACTAGTCTCTTGCTTACAGCGAGTTAGCACGCAGTCGCACCGGCTCGGCTGGCGCGGTTTGCGTCACGAGAGCAGCGGCGAGAGGGTGTGATGCTCTCCCGATACAAGATCCTCGGGAAGCTAGGCGCAGGTGGCATGGGGGTGGTCTACCGCGCCGAGGACCTGACCCTCAAGCGATCGGTCGCGCTGAAACTCATCACCGGGACCCTTCGGGAAGAGGAACATGCTCGCGCCCGATTCCTGAGAGAAGCGCGCGTATCTGCTGCCCTGAACCACCCGAACGTTTGCGTCATCTTTGACTTCGGGGAGGTCCAACCTGGAGAGGAGGCAGCACTCGGAGGTGCTGAGCGCCTCCGGCCTGGCACGCCGTTTATTTCCATGGAACTGGTCGAAGGCCGGACGCTCGCAGCGATGCTCCGGGAGCGCCGCCCTCTCCGTTTCCGAGAGATGATCGACATCGCCATCCAAGTGGTCGGAGGTCTAGCGGCAGCCCACGCGAAGGGCGTGATCCACAGGGACCTCAAGCCCGGCAACGTGATGGTCGCGCCCGACGGCCGGGCCAAGATCCTCGACTTCGGACTGGCCAAGCCTCGCCCGGCCATCGCGTCCGAAGATGCAGGCACGACTACGACTACGACGCTCCCGAGAGACCTGACGACAGAGGGGAAGATCGTAGGGACCATGGCGTACATGTCCCCAGAGCAAGCCAGGGGCATGCCGCTGGACTCGCGGTCGGACGTGTTCTCCTTCGGGACGATGCTGTACGAGATGGCGACGGGGAAGCACCCGTTCGCCAGCGATGACCCCGTCGCAACACTCGGGAAGATCCTGGAAGCGGAGCCCGAGCCCCTGGAGAATGTCGCGCCGGCGTCGCCTCCTGAACTGGATCAGATCGTCCGCCGGTGCCTTCGGAAGCGCCCGGACGATCGGTACAACGACACACGAGACCTGGTGATCGCGCTGGAGGAATTGATACGGGACACTGCCGCCGGGGCGCGGACGGCAAGCGAGAGCGCCCGCACGATCATGGTCTGGCCGCTTGCCGTCCATGGTCGGCCGCAGGGAGGCGAGATCCTTGGAACGGTGTTTGCCCGCCAGCTTGCGAACGAGCTGGCCCAAACTACGGGCCTCGAGGTGCTGCCAGTTCCCGCGGCGGCCCGGCCAGGTGAGGAAGACGCCGTGTCGCGGGCACGGGGACTCGGTGCCGGCCGCCTTCTCATAGGAACGGTCGGGACGAGCGCGAGGGCGGTCGACGTAACGATCAGCCTAGTGGACGCCTCGCGAAACCGTCTGCTCTGGGGGGCGACCCGCCAAGCAGCGGAGCGCGAGATTCGCTCCCTGGCCTCAGGGATAGCCCGGGATGTCCTCGGTCGCCTCGGTTACGCCGCGCCGCACGTGTACGACCTGCTGGAGAGCATGCCGATCGAGAACCCGAAGCTCGCGGTATCACCGAGCTGGTCAGAGGTGCTGGCGACCGCTCTGGATTCGAAGACTACAGAGCAGACTGTCCAGCGAGCCAGAGCTCTCGCGAGGAAGTTTCCCTCCGAGCCGCTCGTCCTAGCGCTTCTCGCGTTCATTTGCCTGGACGTGTTCGCGGCTATGCGCACTGACGAGAATCTCCGTCAGCTTGAGATCGCCCTGCAAGGCTTGGAAGAACTTGACAGGAGATCACCTTACGCCGCCAGCATCCGCGCTTCCGCGCTCGGGTTTCAGGGGAAGACTCACGATGCGATAGCGCTCTACGACGGACTCTGTGCCCGCGAGGATCTGAGCACATCCCTGAAGTCCCGATATCTAGCAGATCGAGCGCTCTTGCGGGCGCGGGAGGCTGACGTAGACGGTGCGAGTTCCGACTTCGAGAAGGCCCAGCGCCTCGCTCCAGTTGACTACTATGTAGCTTTAGAGTACGCGAGGTTCCTGAAAAGTCAGAAGCGTCCAGAGGAAGCACTGAGCTGGGCGCTCCGGGCGCAGGCGCTTGCGTGGCACGACGGCCACACCCAAGCGCTAGTGGGCCAGATCTTGTCCGAGCTTCATCGATGGGACGAATCGGTCGCGCCCAACAGAATGGCTTGCGAATTGCTGCACCGTCAAGCGCTTTGCGCGGAGCTGGCGACGAGTCTCCTAATGAGCGGCCATTCTGCGGAGGCGGCGGAGGCGGCTCACATGGCCGAGGGCCTGACTGACAACGCGAGTGGGCAGGCCTGTCTGGGCCGGTACAATTCCCGGGCTGGAAACAAGTCGGAAGCTCTCAGGTGCCTTCGCCGGTCCGTGGCACTGGGGTTCTCGAACACGTCGTGGCTCCGCGAGGATGAGGGCCTTGCACCCCTGCGCGGTGACCCCGAGTTCGAATCGATCATCGCCGAAACTGAGAGCCATCGCGCAAGGAAGTGATCGTGAGGCTGCGTTACTCACATCGGTGGGTCGACGGCCTGAGCAGTGTCTCGCCTGGTAGTCGTCGGCAAGCTGGGCTAC
This sequence comes from Terriglobia bacterium, assembly GCA_020073205.1. Classification (NCBI taxonomy): domain Bacteria; kingdom Pseudomonadati; phylum Acidobacteriota; class Terriglobia; species Terriglobia bacterium. Next base: position 26,391 of record JAIQFR010000032.1, on the reverse strand, counting down.
CAAAGAAATCACCGATTTACGACCCGCAGGAAGAAGGATGGGAATTGTGAGCTAGCGGGGCGGCACGCACTCGTCGCACTTTGCCATTCCTCCTTGACTTCCTCCCCCACCGCTGGCCCTGTCATGGCGGGAGGTCCTGATGCCCCACCTTGCCCCGCCGACCCTGACCACCGCCGAGCAGAAGGCGATCCTGCGGATCACGGCCAGCAACCTGCGCGACCACACGATCTTCTCGATGGCCCTCGGCACCGGCCTGCGGCTCGGCGAGCTGGTCGGCCTGAACGTCGGCTCAGACCCAGCTACGGGCAAGGCGCAGGGTTACCTCGCTCGGCACCTGAACTGCGGAACCCGTTCGTTCCCTCCTCCCGAAGCCGGTTCTCGGCCGTGACCAGGTAGAACCAGCCATTGTTCACCGGCGGCGTGTTCGGGTCCGATCCTGCGGGCTGGGTCAGGCCCTGCGCGAAGCAGGTGCCGAAGCCACCCCCGGAGAGGTTGCTCATCAGGTCGCGGTAGACGTTGTAGGTCCCCGTGGACTTCTCGGAGTCCCAAGCCATCGTGGTCTTGTCGCTGAACAGGAAGTCGTAAACCTCCCCTGGCGGTGGGTAGCCTCCCATGAAGCTCCCGTCCATGTGGAACGATACGCTGACAACCCCAACCGCCACGACTCCCTCGCCGGCCGAGTCGAGCGTCACGCGAAAGCTCGCAGAGGCCAGGACGACACCGTCTTTCGGATGCCCTCCCGCGTTGAAGACAGACTCCTTGAGCTTGTAGCTGGGGCTCTCCTGGGCGAGGACAGGCAGAGCGATCAGCCCCACTGCGAGAACTAGCGCCGAGCGTCTCATGATGCCCCTCCTTCTCTCGCGGTTCATCGCGCCATCACCAGCACCTTGATGAGACCGGTGCCGGATTCGAGGGGCTCCAACGACTTGCCGATCACCGTCCCGCCGGCCAAGACCTGGGGCGCCTTCATCGCGTGGCCCGGTGTCGCCGAGGTCACGAGGAGGTCGCCCGGACGGATCGCGCCGTACTGCGCATCGGCCTTGACCAGCGCGAATCCCGTCCCGATCACCGGCGTCTCCAGCCGCCCTTCCTCGCCGTACGCCGAGGACCCTGAAGCGATCCCCACGACGCCGGGATCGGCCGCGGATTCCGCCTTCCTGAGGTAGCCCGGACGGTCCGGGTCGAGGACCAGCGCATCACCGGCCTCGGCGGTGCCGCTCAACGGGAACTTCGTAGCGGCGAAAAGGTCGGTGGTCGCGGTCCCCAGCGTCCCGAGCCCCGCCACGGGCACATCGGCTGCGGAACCAGCCCGCCGTGCTTCCGGCACCGGCTCGGGCGACCGTCGCGCCGGCGGGACCGGCGCGGCAGGCCCCCCCGCGGACGGCTCTATCGGCTTGAGCCTCTTCTCGAGAGACCCATCCACCTCGGGGCGGTACGCGTTGATCGCCGCGATGAGCTGCTGTGAACGGGAGAGATCCACCGGGATGCCGACACCTGCTTCCGCTCGCATCGCCTCGAACTTCGCCAGCGCGTTCGTCCGAGGCAGGTCCGGGTGCGCGGCGTAGTACTCGTCCACTCCGCTCGGCCGCGCGACAGGCGAGTGGTCTATCTTCGTCTGAACGTTCGGCATCCGTTCGAAGCCGAGCCGCAGACCGTACACGATGTAGTCGAACGCGATGTCGCCGCTTCCGCCGGCCATCTCGCGGACTATCATGTCCTTCGCGCTGAGCGAGGCGACGTACAACCCCGGCGTCGGGCCGCGCGGAGTCAGGTGCGCCGTCAGGCCGATATCCGGGTTCGCGACCCATCGAAACGTCTCGCCGAGGGCGACATGCGCCTCATGCCCCGCGAGCCGCGCCGTTCCGCGCGTGTACACCGCGACTTCGTCTCCCTCCGGCGCCGCGTAGACGATCACTTGCCCCGCTTCCTCGGGGTGGTTCTGGACGAAGCTGACGGCTCCGCCTCCGCGAATCTTGTAGTTCGTGCCAGCGTCGTAGTTGCCCGCATACGCATAGGAGCCCGGGTTGCTCCCGGCGACGAAGTAGCCGCCGGCTTGATTGCCCCACGCGTAGATGCCCAGATCGCCGAAGCCGACGTTGGCGCCCCCGCTGTTATCGGCGTCCGCGAAGGCGCCGCCAGCGAAACTGCCGCTCGCCTGTATGCCGTAGTCGCGGTAGCCGAGGTAGGCGAACCCGTTGCCATAGGCGTCCCCGAAGACGCCGCCACCGTTCCAGCCGGTCGCCTGTATGCCGTAGCCCCCGCTGGCGATGTAGGCGTACGTGAATCCGTCCGCCTGTCGAAAAATCGCCCCGGACCCCGTTCCGGAAGCCTCGACGCCGATGGTGTACGAGTTGGACGTATTCACCCGGAGACCACCGAACTTCGCCTGGAAGGCCGACGACGTATCGAGGTAGTTCCCCGCAGGCTTGCCGCCCAGGTTCGCCGCGTTCAGCGCGTACGCGGCGGCGACGATCCGGATCCGCGGGCTCAGCGTCTCTGACCCTACCCGGATCGAGAGCCACACCGTGCTGAAGTCGCGGAAGACGTCCGCGAGCGATGCGTACGTGCCAGGACCGGAGCCATCCGTCACGGTCCCGCCCCCGAGCTGGACGTTGAACAACCCGCCGCTCACCGCCACCGGCGACGCTCCGACTGCGGTGTGGCCGTCCACTAGGATCTCGTCTCCCCCTACGTCTGCGCTGAAGAAACGATAGACCATGTCATAGGTGCCGTTCAGCGGTTTGTCCGAGGCGTCACGCAGGACGCCCTGGTAGTTGATCAGCGGCGGGGGTACGGCCTGGGCGGACGCGATCCCCACCGATAGGACCGACAATGCAAGCGAAAGAGCCGCTCTTTTCATGGTCATCCCCCGAAAGGCGGGTGGGCTGGCACCCCGCGACCGGCAAGACGGGAGCCTGCGTTCCTCCCCCATTCGTTAGGGAGCCGCGAGGATCCTTCCCGCGCGACGAACCGTCTCTTCAGGGGCCGTCCCCGCTCAACCTCTGTGTCAACTGTACGAGTGCCGGGGACGCTGGACAAGGAGAATCTGGAATAAGTGGCTTCCCTCCGCGGCGAAGCCGGAGACGTGGCCGACCGCTCCCCCCTTCGGGCCCGGCTTCCGCCTTGACTTCCTCCCCCGCCGCTGGCCCTGTCTTGGTGGGAGTTCCCCATGCCCCACCTCGCCCCGCCGACCCTGACGGCCGCCGAGCAGCAGGCGATCCTGCGGGCCACTGCCGGCCATCCCCGCGACCACACGATCTACTCGATGGCCCTCGGCACCGGCCTCCGCCTCGCCGAGCTCGTCGGCCTCAACGTCGGCGACGTGTTCGCGCCGGACGACACGCCTCGGGTGCGGGTGCGAATCCGGCCCGAGATCGCCAAGGGTGGCCGGACGGCGGACGTGTTTCTGCCGGACCGGCTGGTCACGAAGTTGAAGCGGTTCTGGCGGTGGAAACAGCAGCGACGCGAGGACCTGGCTTCCGGCGCTCCCCTCTTCTGCAACCAGTCCCGCCGCCGTATTTCTCGCCGCCGGGTCCAGTTCGTGTGGCGGACGTGGCAGCAGAAGGCTGGGTTCGATCGGCTGTACCCGTTCCATTCGCTGCGGCACGTCGCGGTCACCAACGTGTACCGGGCCACCCACGACTTGTTCCTGGCGCAGAGGTTCGCGAGGCACGTCAGCCCGTTGACGACGGTGGTGTACACGCACCCCTCGGACGAGGAGCTGCACGGGAGGGTGCGGGGGCTGGCCTGCTAAGACGGCGGATCACACGCGGCCGGTTCGCTTGCCGGTGCCGAGGCAAAGCTGACAGGTGCCGGACCCCACGAACAGGACCGGGTACAATTCCAACTGCATCGTCAGGGAGGGAGTGGAAGAAGACCGGACGACCGTTGCTTCGCTCCGATGAGCGATCGCGATGCCCGGAACGGGCGTTCACGATCGTCGGAACGAGCGTGCAGATTGGCCGGAATACGCAGGGGAATTTGGATCAGCAGCATGACGAGCACGAGCGAAATCGGCGTCGGCGCGCGAGCATCCTCCGAGGGAGTTCCGCACGTGGTGATCCTGGGCGGAGGCTTCGGAGGCCTCTACGCGGCGCGCGCTCTGCGCCGCGCGCCCGTCAGGGTAACTGTTGTCGACAAGCGCAACCATCATCTCTTTCAGCCGTTGCTCTACCAAGTGGCAACCGCCGCCCTCAACCCGAGCGACATCGCGGTTCCCATCCGTCGAATCCTGCGACAGCAGCGGAACGCGTCGGTAGCTCTCGCCGAAGCGACGAACATCGATACGAAGGCCCGCAGGGTGGTGCTCGTCGATGGCGTCGTCGATTACGACTTCCTTATCGTGACGACTGGCGTCACGCATTCATACTTCGGCCACGACGAGTGGTCGCGTCACGCGCCGGGTCTCAAGACGATCGAGGACGCCCTCGAAATCCGGAGGCGCATCCTGCTGGCGTTCGAGGCAGCGGAGCGTGAGAACGACCCCGAAGGCCAACGTCGCTGGCTCACCTTCGTCGTGATCGGGGGAGGACCGACGGGAGTCGAGCTCGCGGGGGCTCTCGGCGAGATCGCCCGGCACGTTCTGACGCAAGATTTCCGGCGGATCGATCCGAGCACTGCCCGCATCCTGCTCGTCGAGGCGGGGCCCCGGATCCTCCCGTCGTTCTCCCCCGGCCTTTCGAGGAAAGCCGCGGAGACACTGGATCACCTCGGCGTGGAGGTCGTGACCGGGTCCCCGGTGACGGGTGTCGACGAGAAGGGCGTCCTTATCGACGGGGCCCGCATCGAAGCCCGCACGGTGGTCTGGGCGGCGGGAGTCGCTGCCCCTCCGCTCGTGCGCTCGCTGGGGGTGCCGCTCGACCCCGTGGGAAGGGTGCTCGTCGAGCCCGATCTCACGGTTCCCGGGGTATCGGAAGTGTTCGTGATCGGCGATCTGGCCGGGCTCGAGCAGGGCGGGCGGCCCCTCCCTGGCGTAGCCCCCGTGGCGATCCAGCAGGGGCGTCATGCCGCGGCCAACATCGTCCGCACGCTCCGCGGTCTCCCGCACACTCCCTTTCGTTATCGGGACCGCGGAACGCTCGCCACCATCGGGCGCGCGGCCGCGGTGGCCGAACGCAGAACCGTCCGGGTCTCGGGTCTGCCGGCGTGGCTCCTCTGGCTCGTCGTCCACATCTTCTGGCTGATAGGATTTCGCAACCGATTCCTCGTCCTGGCGGAATGGGCGTGGGCCTACCTGCGCTATGAGCGTGGTGCACGGCTGATTACGGGGGATTCACGGATCCGGTAAAGCCGGTGTGAAGAACCGGGGAGAGCTCTCCCATTCGCGTCGCCACGCGCTCGCGCTGAACCGCTTCCCGCGAAGCAGCGAGGCGCTGAACCCGCCCCACGGGACCAGGGCCCGCGTCTGAAGTGTTACCGATCTCCCCGACCGCTCGCAGGCCGCAAGCGGCAGCTACCGAAACAGTAGGTGGGCCACAGGCGCCTCCCAATTCCAATAGATTAGCGCGACTGCGGTAAGGTCAAACGCCGCGTGCGCCATCATTACGAGCCAGATCTGCCGTCGCCAGGCAAAGATCCCGCCGAACACCAATCCGGTCACGGCAGCCTGCTCAACCCCGGGCAGGCGCTGGTCCCGGTAATGCGCGAAGGCGAACACCGCGGCCGAGAGCAGAACAGAGGCCACCAGCGCCGCCCGACCGTGGCCAAGTAGCTTGCCGAGGCGTTCGAACAGGTAACCTCGAAAGAACACCTCTTCACTGAAGCTGGCACTGATGAGAACTGCCGCAACTATCCCCGGAAGCGCCACCGAGTTGCCAGTCAGGTACTGGTAGCGCACGTTGATCGGGGGGGCGCCTAGAAGCGGCATCACAAGCGCTTTCGTCCCAAGCTTGAAGGCAATTCCAAACGCGACGCCCACCACCAGCGTCACAGTCCAACTTCGTGGAGCGGTAAAGCCGAGGGCCCGCAGCGGTGTCTCAGAGATCTGCGCCCAGGCAAGCACCAGGATGGCGCTGATGGGCGGTCCGGCCAGGCTGCCCGCGAGGATCACGACGACCGAAAGCAAGCCAAGTGGGCCGAACCCTTTCAACCGCTCGGCCGTGTCGTGCGCCTGCGAGGAGTTCCCGCCATGCGTAGTCACCCCCGGTCGCTCATGATGTTGTGCCGATGCCCACAATGAGCTTGTTGTCGTCCACGACCAGGATTCTCTTGTTACCTGCCATGACACCCTCCCGTCCGCCCGGCAGGGTTGGAACCCAGCGGTCCCTTATTGCTTCGCGGGCTTCGAGTGAGTGCCTCGTCCCCTGCCCTATCCCGACGTGAGTGCGAAACAATCCCCAGGGCTCGCCGTACCGTCTGCCGGTAGACAAAATACGCCGCTTCTTGCAGATGGAGCGCTTCCAGGGAGCGCTTCCTTCCACGCGCAGCGTCGCGGACGCACTCTTGGAGGGCATCGCCCAAGCGGACGTCGGAATCAAGAAAGCGATCACGCGCAGACAGAATGTGGAAGAGGTCGGAAATCTTGGATTGTGTCATCGTAGCGTCCTCCGTTTGTTGACGGGGACCTACCAAGATGGCTCGTTTCGCCGTCGCGGTCGGTGGGTCCTCTAACGTATTCAAAATCTATACACGTCCCTCGGAGAGTCAAGTTGGGCTCTTGCCCCAACTTCGACCGAGCAGATCCAAGGCCACTGCTCCCGCTACGGATCGACCACGTCAAGGCGCCGAAGGAGGGCGGCGCGGACGAGCCGGGGCAGGCCGGGGAGGACGCGAATGCAGAGGATCAGTGGGAGTATAGGGCTGGCAGAACCAAGAAGGAGCGGTCATGAAAGCCAGCGTGATGGTCAGCGTTATCCCCATTGGGGTCGGGATCTCCCTGTCAAAGTACATCGCCGCCTGTGAGCGCGTGTTCGCCGAAGCGGGGCTGAATCCGAAGCTCCACGCGCACGGCACGAACGTCGAGGGAGAGTGGGACGAGGTGTTTGGCGCGGTCCGGAAATGCGTCGAGACGGTTCACGCCATGGGCGCGCCGCGGATCTCGACGCATCTCAAGGTCGGCACGCGGACGGACCGGTCAGAGAGTGGCGAGGAGATGGTCCAGAGCGTGAAGAAGAAACTGGTAGCCGGCTAATTCGCGGCGGAGAGCACTTCATGAATGACCGTCAAACTAGGGGGGCGTACTTCATCACCGCCGCCACATACCAGGGGCGGAAGAAGTACGGGAGGAAGACGGGCGGGGGGAGGTTGAGCAGGAGAGGGATCCGGCGCCGTTGCCGGCGTGCCAGGGCCTGCAACGCTGGGCGCGAGGGGCGTGCAAGGTTGGGAGACTCCGCTGACCGTCGCCCCGGGGGGACCGCCAAGCCTCAGCCTCCTGCCACTCGCCACTTACGGGGCAGAAGTCGGGCGAGTCAACGGATCAGGGGTACGAGCCGCTTCTTTCGATACTCCTCCCAGCGTTTCCGCGCGTTCTCTTCCCTCTTCATGGCCGCGAGGAACTCGTCTTTGGGTGCGTGACGGACCAGAGCATCCTGCAACTCCTTCTCGGAGGCGCCAAGCTCGCGCTGGATGTTGTCTAGCTCCTTGTAATCCTCGGGTGTGCTCAATTGAACCAATCGCATGGTCTTGCCCCTCCTCGGCGGTTGCCGTTACCGGGCAGCCTTTTACACCCGTCAGCCAACCTGCCACAAGGCGTCGGCGGGCCCGCCGCTTCGGTTGACGGAGATGCACAGCCAGGACATTATCGTGTCCGCTCATCGTGCGGCACCTGTCCGATAGAGCGGAGTCGTGATGGACGCGAAGACCAGGGGAAAAACAGGGACGTCTTCAGGCTACCGCCTGTCTCCAGCCACGCTCGTTCTGCGCGCCAAGATACTCGGCGCCGGATCCGCCCGGCTGATCCGGGCTTCCGCCATCGCCACGGCGCCATGGGTGCGTCTCAGGTGCCAGTATGGTTGCGACGGGTATGGTAGCTCCCGTTGCTGCCCTCCCCACACACCGACTCCTGATGAGACCCGCAAGGTGATCGACAGTTACAAGCGCGCCATTCTCTTCGAGGCAAAACGACGCGAGCCGAAGAAGATCGCGGTACGCCTCGAGCGCGAGGCATTCCTCGCCGGGTATTACAAGGCCTTCGGTCTCGGCGCCGGACCCTGCCAACTCTGCAAGCAGGCGTGCGCATTCGACGACGGTTGCCGTCACTCGGAGCAGGCACGGCCCAGCATGGAGGCTTGCGGGATCGACGTGTTCACCACGGTGAGGAGGAACGGGTTCGCGATCGAGGTCGTGCGGGACGAGGACGACGAGCAGCATTACTTCGGGGTGGTGCTGCTGGACTGAGGACGTCGGGCGGCCTCTCCGACACGGCGCATGCTCGATCTTGCGCTGAGCTGCGTCGTTGCATGCCGTCGGTGAGCGAGCGAACGCGAGTTCATTGAATCGCACCCCCTGCCCCTCGACCGGCAGGCCCCCCGTGAAGGAGGAGTGAACGAGTGGCCGATGGTGTCATGCCGGAAAGGGCGAGGGTGGTCGTTCTCGTCGCCCATCCCGATGACGAGACCCTCTGGGCCGGGGGGACCCTGCTGATGCACCAAGGCTGGACGACCTTCGTCGGCTCTCTCTGTCGGTCCAGCGACAACGATCGCGCGCCCAGGTTTTTTCGGGCTCTCGAGCTCCTCGGTGCTCACGGGGCGATGGCAGACCTGGACGACGGGCCCGATCAGTCTCCGCTTGCCGCGGAGGAAGTCCGCGCGACCCTGTTGTCGCTGCTTCCGGGCGGTCGGATCGATCTGCTCGTTACGCACGGGCCCAGGGGCGAGTACACCAGGCACGTGAGGCACGAGGAGGTCTCCCGCAACGTGCTCGAGATGTGGGCCTCCGGTCAGATCGTCTCCCGAGAGCTCTGGCTCTTCGCGTACGCGGATGGCGGGGGAAGTCACTTACCAGAGGTCGAGCAAGGGGCTGATCTCCTGTTGGAACTCTCCGAGGATGTCTGGAAGCGCAAGCAAGGCCTGCTGACGGAGACCTACGGTTTCGCCGTGGATAGCTGGGAGGCCCGAGTCGCGCCTCCCCGGGAGGCCTTTTGGCGTCTCGTGTCCGCCCGTGACGCTTGGGCCTGGCTGGAGAGAGGAAGGCCGCACCGATGAAGATACTCGTCCTCTACGATTACCCCCCGCCGCCTGGCGGGCTCGCCACCCAGGGGGACCTCCTCTACAGAGGCCTCATGGCCACCGGGGTGGATGCCCGCGCGGCGCATGTGGAGTCGGCGGTGGAGAAGGAGTGGTACTTCAGGTGGTTCAAGCCGGACGTGGTGGTTGGCGTCGGCTACTGGGGAATGACGCCGCATCTCGTGCTGCACGCCCAGCAGTTCGGCGTCTTGCCCGTGCCGTGGCTCGTAGCCGACGGGTACATCGCCAACTACAGGGATGTCTTGAGCGCCCTGCCGCTCCTCCTCGTAACTTCCAATTGGGTCAAGGAGATCTACATCCGGGACGGCGTGTGCGGCGACAACATCGAGGTGCTTCCCGTGGCGTGCGAAACGGACGCCTTCGTTCCTCACGGCTCCGAAGAGCCCGAAGTGAAAGCCGTCCGCGAGATTTTCGGCGTGGCCCAAGACCAGCTCATGATTCTGACGGTGGGCGGGGACGCGACCTCCAAGGGCGCACGGGAAGTGATGGAGGCACTAGGGTCCCTCAGGAACGAAGTTCCGGAGTGGCGTTACGTCTGCAAAGTGTGGTCACAGCCGCGGACAGACCTTCAGAACTCGCAGGATGCCCAGCTCGCACACAGCTTGGGTCTTTCGAAGAAGATCATCTTCTCCTCGGGACGGGCCTCCAGGACCTTCATGCCGTACATGCTTTCGGCGTGTGACGTTTACGCGTCACCGTCTCGCCTGGAAGGATTCGGGATGACCCAGGTGGAGGCAGGGGCTTGCGGGAAACCGGTGATCGGCTTGAATGCCATGGCCATGCGGGACACCCTCGTTCATGGAGAGACGGCCCTCTTGGCCGGCGTAGCCCAGGAGATCCGGATCAGCGAGACGATCGCGGGAGAAGAGGCCGGTTTTGAACCCGGGCACCGCGTCAAGTTCGCCGCGCCAAGGGTGGTCGACTACCGTGCCAGCGTGAGAGACATCGCCGATCACCTACGCGTGCTGCTCAACGACCCAGGATTGCGTAAGAGGATGGGAGAGGCTGGCAGGAAACGCGCGGTACAAAAGTACGATAGCCTGGTCGTCGCGCAACAGTTGGTGGAGATCTTGCGATCGAAACTCGGGATATCATGACGCACCGTGGCCGACGCAAGAGGCACTCGGGCTTGCGTGCCTCCCGGATAATCTCCTTTTCCGAGCTGAAATCGTGAACCGATTGTTATGGAAGAAGGTAGAGAAGGCCAGAGAGGCAGCCCTCGAGGTGCTCCTGCACAATGCCAGGCACGGGCATGGCAATCTGCCGAGGACTGCGGCGTGGGGCTACCCCGAGCCCTACACGCGAGATCTCCTCATCGCTTCGCTCGGCATCCTGGTCTCCGGAAACCAAGAGCTCGTCGCCTCGCTCAGACGCGTGCTACGGACTCTCGCCAGGAACCAGAGCCCGCTCGGCCACGTCCCTTCGCTGGTGGACGCGCCCGAAGACCGCGGAGCCAGCGACACGACCCCGCTCTTTCTCTTGGCGTTGGCTTTGTACCGGGAGACGACCGGAGAGCGTGGATTCCTCGCGGGGGCCGCCCGCAAAGCGCTCGCGTGGATGTCCTACCAGAGCCCGGACGACACGGTGATGGTCGCGCAGCAACCCACCAGCGATTGGCGGGACGAGCAGTGGGTCGAGGGGTTTGGCCTTTTCGTGAATACGCTGGTCTATGCTTATCTCAGGCTCCACGCTCTCGACGAGCGTGCCGAGACGCTCAAGCGGCTCATGAATCGTATCGACGTCCGGGGGCGCGATCGTCACCCGTTCGTCCACGAGGGCCTCACCGTCCCGCACAAGCCCTATTTCGCGCTCTGGTCCTACAAGATCCATAACAGCGAACGCTTCGATCTCTTGGGCAATAGCCTGGCCGTGCTCGCGGGCATCGCCGCCCCGTCCAGGTCCCGCAAACTCGTGGCCTGGGTGGAGAGAGAATGCGCATCACTGAGGGACAGAGGACTTCTGACGCTTCAGCTGCCACCGTGCCTTTTTCCCTACATCCGGCCCTCAGATTCCGACTGGCGACGGAGGTACGCCCAGCACAACGCCCCCGGTGAGTACCACAATGGCGGCGTCTGGCCTTTCGCGTGCGGGTTCTACGTGGCAGCACTGGTGGCCGTCGGACACCTTCGCCTGGCCGAGAAAAGGCTCTTGGCCCTCACCGAGCTCGTGCAGCCCGCACGCGACGCCGACGTGCTCTACGGCTTCAACGAGTGGTTCAAAGCCCAAGACGGCAGGCCCCGCGGGCAGGATTGGCAGACCTGGTCCGCAGCCATGTTCCTGTACGCGGCCGAGTGCGTTGCCACAGGTCGCACGCCGTTCTTCGACGAAATCAGGCACGCTCGACCGGCGAGATAGCAGCCTCCGTAACTCGCGCTGGTCCACGAGTTTTGACGTTCGCCCATCTGGGCTCCGCAATCCCGCGGACGACCGGGCGCCGGGATGAGAATGGGTTTGGTCGGTGGGCTTCGTAAGGTGGGAGGCGGGGTGACTCAGTAAGGAATTGGATGGGAAGCCGCAGAGTGGTGGCGACGGATCTTGCGAGCGCAGAGCCTACCGGGTCCGCGGCCTGCGCGCCGGGCGACACCGGATCACACCCGTTCGTAAGGCGCTACTTTCCCCAACCGAACAGAGACTCGGCACAGCCTTGCGGCGAAGAAGGCGGCTCCGCTGAGGCACTCCCGAGCGCGAGGCCCGCCGACCCATGGCAGGCGTCGAGCCGTTGGAGTACCTTGCGACCAGCGACTACGCGCAGATTCAGCGCGACGAGTCGATCCACCGGAGGAACTTACGATGCAGCCTGTGAAGAAGTCCGCCTTTAGGTTTGTCGCGCCGGCGATGAAGACGGTAGGGCCCTCAAGCGCGAAGGTCGGCGAGAGCAAGAAGGCCACCGGCGCCCAGGGCGCTACGCCTCGCACCTTGATCACGGAGAACGAGCGTCACGGCCTGATCGCACATGCAGCCTATCTGGCGGCGGCGCACCGCGGATTTCAGGGCGGCAGTCCCGAGCGGGACTGGCTCGACGCCGAGGCTCAGATCGACGCGAAGCTCATGAAACTGCGTTAACGCGGCGAATTGGTCGACGCAACGCGCACGTCATTGTGAAGCTCTAGCGTCGTCACAGTCGATCGTTTCATTGTGAACGCATCGCTACGTCAGATGCGTACACAATGGAAAGTGGCTCTGGTGAGGCATCCTACAATGATAGGCATCCACAAACCGATCACTTACCGCATGGCGTGGCACGGTGAGAAGGCGACATGAGGTCACACCCTCGCCAACCGCAAGCGGCATTCTACGGGCTTTTCTGGCGGTTGGGGGAGTGGCTCCTGGTCCAGGTGAGCGGCATTCCATGGGTTCGCCGGGCGGTTTAGCGGCACGAACCGGCATACAAACGGCACGTTTCAGCGTGAAAATCGGGTTCCGGCCAGGTGACGGACACCTCGCCTGGAAGGCATCTCGTTGCAATGATTACTAGTTAGCTCGTGAGGCCCAACCGGCAGGACCGTCAGAACCGCCCCCGGCATGCCGTTTCCGGGGTCAAAATTGCTCCCGAAATCGCGCCGCGGGAACGTTTTTGATCCCGGGACGGCCGTTTGGGAACGAATTTGATCCCGCGACCCCCCTCTCGGGAACGATTTTGATCCCTTCCGCTTCGTCGGCTTCGACGGGGTCCCCCCCTCACCACCTCGCGTCCAGGATCTCGTCGTACCGCCACTCGACTTGGCGAGGAAGGGCGATGCTAGGCCCCCACGACGTGTCCCGCGACCACGCGATGGCGTCGTAGGTGAACGCCAGCGAGAAATGGTTTGTGCCGGTCTTGATGTACTTGTACGCGAGCGCGCCGGTCTCCTCGTTTTCCTCGAGCCGCTTCGCGTCGGCCGCCAGTTGCTGGGCGAACACCTCGACGATCCCGCCTCGCCGCGGGAGGACTACCTTCTTGTCCCGGATCAACTGCCGGCTCGCGTCGAGCGCCTCGGTCCGATTCTCGCTCACGATCCGCTCGACGGCGTCCCACTGGTACTTCCCGCGCTGGGACTCCTGGAAGTAGTTCAACCAGACGCGTCCCGAGTGGCGTTTTGCGAAGGCCCGCGTGGCGTGAAGCTCCGGCATCGCGTCGATTACGCACCGCTGCACCGAGAACTGCTTCATCAGCGTGTCGAGCTCCGAGAAGTCGTGGTGGATATCGGTGGAACGCTCCTCCTATTTGACCTGCAGGACTGGCACCGAGCGTATCTCCCTCCGGTTCCACGCGGAGGCCGCTTGGCAGCGTTGGACGCGGTGGCTTCGTTTTCCCCCAGGCGACCCGCTCGCTGACGGTCAGCATACCCCGAACGCACTGGTACCAGAACTCCCGGCTCTCCGCCGGCCGCGCAGAGCGAGAGAGCGTTTGGCTCGTCGGGGGTCGCCTCCCACCTCGGACTCCCGCCGGACCCCGTCGATGGAGAGCCCACACCGTCATCACGGCCGGTAAACGTCGCGAGTTCCGCGGATTTGGGCCGAAAGGGCTGAAATTCCGGGCCTGGCAGTTCACCGGGGACGGAGTTTTGTTGTATCCGGTGATCTGGCTCCCCAAGTGATCGCGAGATACGAGTAGAGAGCGAGTTCGAGTCCCACTTGGAGGGGGTCCGACCAAGTAGGACTCGAACTAAACGCCAAAAGAGAGAACGCGACCTAATTCGCTGATGGCGAATGGGATACAGCGGCCCAATGGGTTCGCTCCAGCGAACTCGTATCTGGGGTGCACTTGGGGTCCAAGTAAACAGTTTCGAACTGGCGATGATGTCACAGCTCAGGGAGCAGCAGCCCGGGGGAGCGGCGGTGTGGGCGTAGCTGGCGCCCTACAGGCGCACACGCCTCGCGTATTGGGACTCGCCGCCCGCCACAAAAGCCTCACGCCATAAGGGCTTTGCCCTGAAAAGTTGCAGGTGCCTCTGAGCCGCCGAGGAATGGAGTGTCACGGTGGAGCAGGGCGTTGTTAGGAGAGTAAAGGAGGTCACAGTGATGCGAGGATCCTGTGCGCGCGAGCCACCATGACATCGCGGCAGATGGCGTGGTGGGTGTAGCTCAGTTGGTAGAGCCCCAGGCCGTGACCCTGGATGTCGTGGGTTCGAGCCCCACCACTCACCCCATGATTGCGGATCGGCTCCTACGAGGCATGGAAGCCCCCCCCCGATCAGCCGTTGATCCGACGTCCACATCTTTCCTCCTCACCTCTCAGCCACGGTCCAGTTTTCGAGGCGAGAACTCTGGAACGGCGCAGACGAAGACCTGCCTCCGGCCGACTTTTCCTCGCATCAGCCAAGTTATTGGATTTGCAGCAGTTAAGGCTCAAAAAGTTGCAGACGACTGTGCCCGCTCGTGTTGTGGGAAGCCAAAATAAGGAGGCACCGGCAATGAGCAAGAGCAAATCGCTTCAGAAGATTCTAACTCCCGTCGTCGCTGCTGCCTGGGTCGTGCTCCTCGCACCGTCCCACGTCGAGCACGCGGCCCTCGTGGCCCACGACGACCACGTCGCCCACAGCGATCACGTGGCCTACGCCTCTCACCTCGACCATGCATCCCACGTCGAGCACGCGGCCCTCGTGGCCCACGACGACCACGTCGCCCACAGCGATCACGTGGCCTACGCCTCTCACCTCGACCACGCATCCCACGTCGCCTAGTCAGGTGACGCTGAGCGCGGGAACCAACCCGATGGTGGCGAGGAGGAAGGCGTCATGTTGAGGCGTAACGCCCCGTTCGTCCGGATGGTAGTCCAGTTGCTGGGGCGGGGAGGGGCTCATCTCTTTCTCGCCCATGACTGGGTGACCGACCCGATCTTGAAAAGGTGCGATCTGTCGCACCGCGGCGAGCCGATGGCAGGGCGGGGGTAGCAGACCATGCGATCGACAGATAAGCCCCGCCTTGCCCGCCGCGGCTCATCCCGGATGTTCGCCCGGCACCTCCTCGAGGCGTTTCCAGGCTCGCACACCGCGGTCGCGGAGCAGCCTATCGAAACCCCTGCTCGCAGGAGGCTGCTCAGTAGTCTCTATCGATGCAAAGCAATCATAGTGACTGAGGAGGAGATTGGTGATGGCGGTGAGGAATCGCTTCCTGACCACCGTCACCTCTTTCACCGGCCTTCGCAAACCGTCACCAAGCGCCAAGTCCACAGGCGAACCCGTGAACGATCGCCCGGTGAGTGGGCCCACGGTGGCACCCAGACGGGAAGTGCCACATCTCGTCGTGGCCGTGCGAACGCGGACGAACGAGTACGACAGGAAGTCCAGGTCAGCGAAGCGATCGATGCAGCGTGGAAGCAACTCGACTCCGAGCAGAGCCCTCGGGCGCCCTCCGCGGATTTTCTTTCGAAGGGCGATGACTGGTTGTTCGACCCAGATCCACTCGTCTTCGTTGAGCGCTGCTTTGAGATCGCGGCCGAGGTTCTGGCGTTGGAACCCCAGACTAACGACCATGGCACCCGCCGTTCTGTTCCCACCGGGGCCGACGGGTCTGGAACCTTCCTCGACCCCATTCCGAGTGCCGAGCGTTCTCTGCCTCCTCTCTCCGGCAGACACAAGACCGTCATCTCCTGAGCCACACCCCAGCCGCCTCTCTGCAGGTTCCTTCCGTTCGCGACGTCCCGGCCCGCAACCGCGCCTCTCGATCGGGAGGCCGCTGAGACCGCGGGACTTCCGCTTGAAAAAGTTGCAGGGCGCGTCTTCCAGACGATTCTCGGAAGGCCACGTGGAAGTGTTTTCGCGGGGCGGTGGGCATGCAGCGTCGTCTAAAAAATCGCTTGACCGACAGCTCCTCACACAGGACATGAAAAACGACGAAAAGCTGCAATTCCTATGATCTGGATGGGGATTGTCATCATGGACAAACGCGACAGCCCAGAATCCACCGGCAGGTTCGAAACGAACCGAGACCGCGCCGCCCGGAAGGCGGAGCGCCTCGAGAGGAACGCGGGATCGATCGGGCGACTTCGAGATTCGCCCCCCGGCGCGACCGAGGGTCCGAACCGGGCACTCTGCCACCGGCTCCTCCAGCTCTTCGTGACCGCCGCGGTTGTCTTGACCTTCCTCGAGCAGCTTCCGGTCCTCCGCACCTCGGCGAGCAAGCGCACGCGAACGTTTGCCCGACGCCTCCTCGCGGCGCTTCCTAGCATGGAGAACGCGGTCGCGGCCAACGCGGAGCACCCGACCGACGCCCCGGCGTTTTCGAGGCTGCTCAACGCCCTCCTCGGATCCCGGGGGCGGGGAGAGGCCGCCAAGAGAAGCAGGAGGACGCGGTTCGGCCTGATCCTGCACGAGATGCTGAGAAGCTTGGTCGACATCGCGCTGAACCCGGAGACGCTTCAGCGCGCGGCCGCCCTGTGCACTTTCAAACGGGTCGCGAAGCTCCTCCACGATGTCGGCGTGAGCCATGGCGAGGCGAAGGAAGTGGTCCTCAAGCTCTTCTCGTTCAACCCCGATGGCACCACGACGCTCTCGCCCTGGGCCGAGGAGCGGCTCTCCTTCGCCGCCCGCGAGTTCGCGGCGGACATCCGAAAGCGATACCTCGGCCGGCCGAGGCTCGACTTCGACTCCACGATCATCATGCTCGTTGCCGCCAACAGCATCCTCCAAGCGTGGGGGCTGGGCTACGTCGCCAACTCTCGGTGAGAGGTCAGAGTTCCCGACGGACCCGAGGAGACCCGCGGAACCTGACCCCCCACGTACGCGACAGAGACCCGGCGGCGCTTACCGCCCCGGGCACACCACCACTACCGCCGCTCCACCCCTGCACTCCCCCGAGCAGCCCCCAGGCGTTACCTCGAAGGTGTCACGCCGCAACGACCCGGCGTTCACCTCGTTGCAGATTTGCTCGAGGCGCGCCAGGCACGCCCGGGTCCCCTTGCATGGCCGGGGGGCGGGGTCAAGGAAGATCGCCGTCAACCCGACGACGACCAACAGCACGATTGCCCCCTGCGCCAAGAGCTTCAGGGCACCTTTCTTGTCGACCCTGATTCCCATCGCTTCCTCCTGAGGGGTACTCTCGCCGACCCCTCTACCCATCGGCCCCGGACGCGCTCGTGCAACAGAAGGCCATCCAAGACCAACAGGGGTGGATGTTGCTGGAGGGGTGATTGACCAAGCGCGATAACGTAGGTTGTCGGTCGCGTTGACCAGCGCAGGCCGGCTTCGAATTTCCCGGCGGAACGCGCAACACCGAGGCAAACGGGACCCTAGAAGTCAGGAAGCCGCAGACTTGGGAGGAACGCGACAGACGGCGGGATCCCCGGTGAGGAGGGCCGCTGTCCTTGCCAAGGGCGCACGTGCTCGGTCGCGGTTCCCGTCACGGTACGTGCGATCTTTGATTAATTGAAGCTCGGCGGATTCCTTGCGAAGCCCACGACCTCTGTCCGGGGCGCCTTTTTCGCTTGACTTCCTCCCCTACCGCTGGCCCTGTCGTCCACGGAGGTCCAGATGCCCCACCTCGCCCCACCGACCCTGACCGCCGCCGAGCAGAAGGCGATCCTGCGGGCCACGGCCGGCAACGTCCGCGACCACACGATCTTCTCGATGGCCCTCGGCACCGGGCTGCGCCTCGCCGAGCTCGTCGGCCTCAACGTCGGCGACGTGTTCGCGCCGGAAGGTGCGCCCCGGGTTCGCGTTCGCATCCGCTTTGAGATCGCGAAGGGCGGCCGGGCCGCGGACGTGTTCCTGCCGGACCGGCTCGTCACGAAGCTGAAGCGGTTCTGGGCCCACAAGCGCCGCCGCGGCGAAGGGCTACAACCGGGCGACCCGCTATTCTGCAACCAGTCCCGACGCCGCATCTCCCGGCGCCGGGTCCAGTTCGCATGGCGGACGTGGCAGAAGAAGGCGGGGTTCGATCGGCTGTACCCGTTCCATTCGCTGCGCCACTCGGCGGTCACGAACGTCTACCGCGCCACCCACGACCTGTTCCTGGCGCAGAGGTTTGCGAGGCATGTCAGCCCGCTGACGACGGTGGTCTACACGCACCCAAGTGACGAAGAGCTCCACCGAAAAGTAAGGGGACTTGCTTGCTAAGGTGAGGCGTCGCGCAAGGCCCTTCTCGCCGTTCGGCAATTCCGTGACGTCGAGGTGGCGGCGCCGTTCCTCAGTACCCGAATCGCGAACGGAATTGGCCGAGGATCGGCACCGTCCGAGAAGAATAGACTCGCCATCGTCCAGGATCCCAGGCGAACTCGTCAAAACGCCAGTTTCGTTGTGAGTGCGGTTACGAGATAGTCACCACGAGCATCCGCTCCGAGGTCGTTCTCGAGGAGACCCGCGACGATGAGCCGGAGTAACACCCAGTCGCCGTTCTCTGCAAGCGCACGCCTCACACTTTCCAGGATGCGCGTTCGAGCATCTTCCGGCATTGCTGGGTACCTGCGCCGCAGAGCTTCCCCAATCAGTGGCTTGTCGGCGAAGTCCTTACGGCGGTCGACCTCACGGTTGATGAAATCACGGATCCGATTCTCCTTCCAATGTGGCCTCAACGCCGCCAACGCGACTCCGATTGCGCGCTGAAGATCGAACTCCCTCCCCTCAACTTGAGATCGACCCGATTCCCAGCCAGCCGCTCCCGCGTAAATGCGCATCGCCGGGAAGTGGAGGCGACGCCAACTTCTTGAATAGCGCGCCAGGAGTCGCGCCGACGTGTGGAACACCAGAATGGCGACCGCGATCCAACACCACGAATAAGCTGAGCTTAGAGCGAGTGCCGTACAGAACACCACAATCAGGAGTACCCACGACGCGAGCATCCTGCGTCGATCGTGCGACCTAATGTCTCTCGCGGCCTCGAAGTCCCGCTCATCGATTATTGGTGGCATCGCATCACCGCGTTCGCCTCGTGTCGCGCTTTCTTGACGAAGAGATCCTTTCGCTTCGTTGACGCGACTGACTTCTACCAGAACGGAAACGGGTGTACAAGGGGGCGGCGGTAGGAGGGCCCTTCCATGAAACTCGTCGCGCTCGTCGGGGTTGTCGTCCTCGTTGCAAATCTGGGGGCCTGGGCCAGCGAGCCGGGGCAGCCGCTGGATTGCAGCGATTGGGTGTTCTTCGAGCCTGGTTTCAGTTGTGCAGAAGTCGACACCTCGAATACCGACACTGGCTCGTTGTTCGAGAGAGGCACGAACGTCGCGATCGACAACGCGAGCCAGTTCCTCAGTGTGTGGGGCGGGGGCCAGCCGGAGTGGGACATTCCCTCCTTTTATAATGGGAGCAGTGGCGTCAGCGTGTCGGTGAAGGCCTTTGATGGAACTCCATCGCGGACCCTCGCCCAGATCAACGACCGATCGGGCGTTGGGGGTTTCTTGGACCACATTCGCCCAGCACGACCGTCTTCCCCTATGTACTTCTCTGACATTAGGTACTGGACGTCTGGCTGGACGGTCGTTTTCGACGCCGTCAATGGTCGCCTTATCTTCCCTGTCACCCTCTATTGCGGCAATGGGGGCTGTCCCAATTACCCCGGACAGGCCAGGCTCGTCGCCATCAGTGGTTTCGCGACGTTGTACGAGATCCGCCAGACCTACTCGCCGGCTTCCAGTACGATCAGCTTTAGGACCCCCGCCATTCCGGAGGGCATGCCCGTCGCCGACTACTTCGACACCTACTGGGGCGACCTCGCCACCGTCGGAACCTGGTCGCAAGCGCACGGGCTGCAATGCCATTACCCGCTCGCCCCGCCCTCGCGGGGCGCATACCTCGCCGTCGCGGACACGCTCCCCACGCCGCAACCCGGCCACGGCTACTACTACGTCACCGCCGCGACGTACCAGGGGCAGACGAGGTATGGGAGAAAGACGAGCGGGGGGAAGTTGAGCGGGAGGGACCCAGCGGTGCTGCCGGGGTGCTCGAATCCGTAGACGCTCGTGCGCTTTGGTCCTTCACGTTCCTATTCGAAGGGGGGTCCCAATGCCTCGCCGAACCATCCTGTCCGTGGTCGTTTGCTGCCTCGTCCTAGGGTTCGTCTCGCTCGCCACCGCCCAGGAACCTACCGAGCCTGCGAAGATCGAACCGCAAGTGTCGACCCGCATAACGCCGGTGGTGGTCACCAACTTCCCCGCGACGCAAAACGTCGACGGCACCGTCAACGTGGCCAACCTCCCGGCGGTCCAGCAGGTCGGCGGGGCGGTCAACGTCGGGAACCTGCCGCTCGACATGGCCGGGAATCTCCGGACCTCTCCGCCAGGCGTCCTCAGCAAACTGCTGGTGCTCGCTGTGAACGTCGATATCCCTGGAGACTGGATATCCGAGCCATTCGATGTCTCCGCTTACACCAAAGTCGGTCTCCTGATGGACGTAGCGTGGGGCCCCCAGGGTTCCCAGCAGTGCGAGGTGCAATGGGGATGGAGTGACGAGGTTGGTTTCGTCCGCGAACCGGGTTTCGTGGTTGTGGCCACTCGTAATCCAACGTTCTCTCAGGTGTTCGGCCTGCGCGGACAGGTGCATTGCTACAACACCGATCACCTTAACCGAATCGAGGTCCTGCTCAGGCGCGAGTAGCCGGCGTTCGTCCACGCTGCCGCGACCTTCCAGGGACGTACGCGATTCTGGAGAAGGACGAGCGGCGGTCGGTTCAGAGATAGAGATCTCGCGATGATGCCGCTCTGCATGCTGTAGGGCGCGGCCAGCGACCGCCCCGAGCCACGTCACGGGTTCTACACCATTCGCCGCGCCGTCCGCAACCCCCGCGCTGCTCGCCACCCGAATCTTCTCGCGTATGGCAGCGGATCGGCGTACAAGTAAGGCAGCAACCGACAGGAGCTGCCAATGCGTACTCGTTTGGTCCTTTGTGGGCGGGCCGTGGTGTGCGTGCTGCTTACGATCGCTCCGATGGCCACCCTCGCCGTGGGCCCAGCCGCCCTGCGCGGGAGCGACGAAGGCCCGGTGGCGGATGCTACCGGCCCTACCGCCTGGTATCTTGAGACGCCAGATACGAACCCGCCCGGCCGCACAGAATACGCAATGGCGTACGACAGCGAACGGGGGCGCGTCGTGATCTTCGGGGGTTACCCGGGCATCGGCGACACGTGGGAGTGGGATGGGACCACCTGGATTGAGATGACGCCCGCCATGAGTCCGTCAGTCCGCTGGGGTCATGCGATGGCGTACGACAGCGCACGAGGGCGCGTGGTGCTCTTCGGGGGTACCGAGGCGTACGTCCATCTCGCTGACACCTGGGAGTGGGACGGGAACACGTGGATCCAGATGACACCCGCCACGAGTCCGCCAGCCCGCTGGGACCATGCAATGGCGTACGACAGTGCCCGACGCCGCATAGTGCTTTTCGGAGGTGCCGGTCCCAGCGGTCAGGGCCTCGCCGACACCTGGGAGTGGGACGGCAGCACGTGGGTCGAAGTGACACCTTCGACGAGCCCGTCCGCACGCTATCAGGACGCGATGGCGTATGACAGCACGCGCGGGCGCGTGGTGATCTTCGGAGGTTGCGGTCAGTCTAGCTGCCCTCTTGGCGACACGTGGGAGTGGGATGGGACCGCGTGGGTGCAGAACACGCCCGCCACAAGCCCGCCGTCACGATTGAACCACGTGATGGCCTATGACAGCGCGCGTGAGCGGGTTGTGCTCTTCGGGGGTTGGGATCTCTCTGCCTATCGCGGAGACACATGGGAGTGGGACGGCACCACGTGGACGGAGAAGACACCCCACCCGAGCCCTTCTGCCCGCTCTCTCCCCGCCATGGCTTACGACAGCGCGAGGGAACGCGTGGTGCTCTTCGCAGGTCAAGGGGGAGCACCTGACTACCCGTACCTCGCCGACACATGGGAGTATGGGTGCGTTCTTGGGTCGTTCTACCGCGATGCTGACGGCGATGGTTATGGGAATCCCGGTGTGACTTTGCAAGCGTGCTCAGCTCCTCCGGGCTATGTCGTGGATGGCAGTGATTGCGACGACACGAAGGCGACCGTTCACCCCGGCGCTCCCGAGATCTGCAACGGGATCGACGACAACTGCAACGGCCCGATCGACGACGATTCTGCAGGCGTAGATTCCGACGGCGACGGCGTGCACAACACCTGCGACAACTGCCGCTTCGCGTACAACCCCGACCAATTAGACTTTGACGGTGACGGGATTGGCAACGCTTGCGACAACTGCATCTTAGTTTCAAACCGCGACCAGGTTGATACCGATACAGATGGTCGAGGGGACGCGTGCGACAACTGCCCCACCACGTACAACCCCTTCCAGGATGATACGGACGGCGACAAGGTGGGCGATGCATGCGACAACTGCCCGCTCGACTACAACCCCACGCAGGGCGACTCGAACCACAACGGCGTCGGTGACATGTGCGATCTCGACGACGGCCTGATCTACATCTACTCCACCGATAAGGGCTACATCGAGTGGCAGCAGGAGAACGGCCCGACGTCGTGGAACGTCTACGAGGGCGACCTGGACGTGTTGAGGGCAATCGGCGAGTACACGCAGCCACTTGGTGGCAATCCCCTGGCCGACCGGCACTGTGGCGTCCTGGACCCTTGGGTGGAAGACTTCGACCCGCCACCGGTCGGCAAGGTCAAGTTTGCGCTGGTGACGGGCACGCAGAACGGCAGCGAATGGAGCCTGGGAACCGACTCCCACGGGAACACAAGGCCGAATACGAACCCGTGCCCGTGACAAGATGTCATTTGGCACCCAGTCACTTGCGAATGCAGAATGGACACGACTTTGTAGGGTGCGACCGATCCGGGTGACCAATTCGGGACTGGCGGAAGATCCTACTCAAGGAGGCAGGCGAGTATGCAGCCGCGTACGACCAGGGTCAATCCTTCAGAAGAGAACATCAAGATTGGTCCGCTAGGGATTCGGTTCCTCCTCACGGGCGATGATTCCAAAGGCGGCGTGTCGGTGTTCGAGCTTCTCGTCCCCGTCGGGCAGAAGCTGCCGGCACCGGCCCACAAGAACGACGCCTACGAGGAGATCCTTTACGGTATCGCGGGCGTCCTCACGTGGACGGTTGATGGCATGCCCATCGAGGTTGGTCCCGGTCAGGCCCTGTGTATCCCTCGAGGCGCGGTGCATCGCTTCGATAACCTCGGTAGCGAGGATGTGAAACAGCTTGTCGTCATAACGCCCGCGATAATGGGCCCCGCGTACTTTCGCGAGGCTGCCGAAGTGATCGGTTCGGCTGCCGGCGGCCCACCCGACCGCGCGAAGATGGCTGACGTCGTCCGGCGTCATGGCATGACGCTGGCCACGGCCCCGCCTGCTAAGTAGCGCGCGGCTGGTACGGTCTCGCCCCGCTGCAGCCCGAGCCATCACTCTATCGTTGCCCCGCCCGCGAAGCAGCGAGGCGCAGCGAGCCTGCGCCGAAACTCCTTCGCGACGGCACCTCGATACCAAGGTGTCGCCCGTGTCGCTAGACTGGACTCTGACCTGTCTCCCTAGTTGCGCCCGCGAAGACATGACGATCCACGTCAACCTCCTTGCGCCCGCTCGGCCTCTCGGAGAGCCACCTCCCAAGGCCATTCATCGCCGAAGATGCGATTGATTTCCATCTTCGTGGATCTCAGCACGTCGACCAAGTGGGACGCACTCACGACCATGACAGTACGCTCGCGGACGGCCGCTGCAGACTCCAGGTCGCTGGGGTTCGAATTAGGTGGCCGGTCGCTCGTGAAAGACTTGCGAAATCGCACCGCCGATACCTCTTCAAACTCCTCGCGCTCGACCCGCCCGTCGAACAAGGACACCGCGGCGGGGTCCACCTTGGCCACCCTCAGAGACGCGTTCGTGACGATGACGGGCATGTAGATTCGAAGAAACTCCGCGCGCTTCGGCGCGACAAGTACGTACTCCTCATCGGCGAGGGCATCGGCCGATCTTGCGAGGGTAGCAGAGAGTCGCTCAAGCAGCGGCTTGTCGGCCTCGCCGGTTCCCCGAATCACGCAAAACGTGGCCTCGTAGGACGGCGGCGCTTGTGGCAGGTCGTCCCAGCCTCGCATTACGATAGGCCTCGAGTTGCCGACGTTCCACAGGCATCTCACGCGCGCGATCGTTGGCTGCTGATCGTGGGGCACCAGGAAGAGCCAAGTGGCATTCTGGGTTCTCTTGCACTCCACGACCCACAAAACCGAACTGGACCGGAGGACGAGATCAATGAAACCCGTCGATCCGGACTCCATGTGTGTCCACGGATGTTCCCGTGAGACGACGGCCCAGGAGTGGCTGCCTGCGGACGATCTCACCTGATGCTCAATGCCAAGTTGAAAGGGGAATCCCGAGGAATTCAGGAGGTTCTTCAGAGCTCTCAGTTCGTCTTCGGTCACGTCTATTCTCGTTCAGCTACCGTCGCACGCTTCGCGTTCCGCGAAGCAGCGAGGCGCGGCGAGCCCTGCTTCGCCCTTATCCATCCCTTCGACCGCTCAGCCTCGTGTCGACGATCCAGGTGCTATGACACGTCTGGCGGCTTGTCACGCCATCGTGACTTGTCCGAGTAGTACGCAGTGAATTTGGGCGTGGTCGTCGCGATGAGGCTCACGACGAGTCCATGGAGGCGCTCAGCGGGGCCTCGAATGGCCATGATCGCGGCACCATCATAGCTGCCGGCCTGCCCACCAGCGCAAACCGTCGGATCGTGGACTGCTTCGTTGGCGTCGAGTCTGAGGCCGTCGATGATGTCGTGAATGGACGCCCGATAAAGCGGATTGGCATCTGCGATCTTTCGAAGACGCCAGTAGACATCGTCCCGTTCCCCAGCCGATCGGTCAAAAGTCAACCCGTGCTCGTCCCGGTAGCCGGCGCTCCAGAGATCGACGGCCTTCCGCAGCATTGCGAGAAACGCACAGAACGCCCATTGACCGATGCAGACGTGGGACTCCCAGAGCGCATGACGTATCGCTTCGATACGGTCAACCTCCCGGAGGTGTGGTCCCGCGCGGTCCATTCTCGTCGTTCCTCGGATCACGTCGGCCGCAAGCCGCGGCATCGTCCGGCATGGCCCGTGCGTTTCTCTATCTCCATGCCGACGCGGCCCCCGAATCAGCTTCGACAGCGCGTCTCGCCGATTCCTTCGCCCCCTCCCTCGCTGCCGGGGAGCATACGCCGGTCGGAGTCGAAACGGAATCCCGAGCCTGCGCCCCCGAGTACCAGGCCTGCTATTGGTTGTTGAAGGTCTGGACCCACAGGTCGTTCTCAGCCCTGAGCACGCCGAACTCGAGCAGCGTCGGTTTGGCCGACGGATCCTCGTAGATCGGCCGACTGAAGCACAAGACACCCGCGTTGGCTGCGCAATATCTCTCCATCGCGCGGTATCGCCGCCCCGCACTTGACCAGCCGCGGTTCACGCTTCGAAGCTGGAGGAACACGTTCGCTTCAAGCCCGTCCACCGCGCCATGGGCTTCCCCCGATTTGGTGGACGGTTTAGTTAAGCTGCATGAGTCCGTCGTTCGAAGGCCGCAGGGCTGATCTGCCCGAGGGTCGAATGCCGACGGCGCTGGTTATAGAACACCTCGAGGTAGTCGAACAACTCCATCTTCGCGTCCCCATGGCTTTCGAAATGCTCTCCGAGCTCGCTCTTTACCGTGGAGAAGAAGCTCTCCATCACCGCGTTGTCGTAACAGTCCCCGCGCCGGCTCATGCTGCAGGTGATCCCCTTCGCGTCGAGCGCCGCTCGATAGTCTTCGCTCGCGTAGGTGCAGCCCTGGTCGGAGTGGTGCAGCAGACCGGCCTCGGGGCATCGCCGCTTGATGGCCATCTCGAGCGCCTTGATCGTCACGTGCCGGTCGTTGACCGCGCTGACTGCCCATCCCACGACGAACCTCGAGAACAGATCCAAGATTGCCGCCAGGTAGAGCTTGCCGCTGCCGCCGATCACGAACTCCGACGTATCGCCGACCCACCGTTGGTTGGGGGCCGCTGCCTCGAACTGCCGATCGAGGAGATTCGCCGCGATCGGTTGATCGTGGTCGCTCATGGTCGTGGACTTGAATCGCTTGCGCGGCCGCGCAATCAGCCCTTCTTCCTGCATCAAGCGAGCGACGCGCTTCCGGCTCACCCGGTGTGTCCCTCACGAAATCTTTCTCTGTCTGAGGATCGAAATCGGTGGAGTAATTCGCCTCCTTCGGATCAAGAGAAAACCCAGCTCGATCAGCGCGCGGCTGATCGCCACGCGATCGATCGAGGCCTGTTCACGGTGTTGCAGTTGAGCCATCGGCAGCCATCCACGCTGAGTGTACTCCTCC
>JAIQFR010000031.1 GCA_020073205.1 Terriglobia bacterium | reverse complement strand
GCTCGAGGAGGAATTCGGCCTCGAGATCAACGACGAGGACGCCGAGAAGATCTCGACCGTGAAGCAGGCGATCGAGTACATCGAAGGTCACGCCAAGCCCTGAGCGCGCGGGGGGCGCCCCGCCTCGCGTCGGGGCTCCCGACGGGGCGCCGCGAACTTCTGAACGCGGGCGGCTGCGGCAGGCCCGGAGGCTGCGGTTGCCGTCGGCGGGTCGCCTGGGGGAACCCGGCGGAGCGGTTTCATGGGACGAAGGGTCGTCATCACCGGCGTAGGGCTCGTCTCGCCGCTCGGCCTCGACGCCCCGTCCACCTGGGCGGCGCTTCTCGCCGGTAGGAGCGGCATCGGGCCGATCACGCGATTCGACGCGTCGGCCTACCCCTGCAGGATCGCCGGAGAGGTGCGCGGGTTCGATCCGGAGAACTTCGTCGACCGGAAGGAAGCCCGCAAGATGGACACCTTCATCCACTACGCGATCGCCGCGTCGAAGGAGGCGCTGGACACTTCCGGCCTCGTCATCGATTCGCGGAACTCGACGGCGGTGGGAGTCTTCATCGGGTCGGGCATCGGCGGGCTACCGCTCCTCGAGCGGACCCACAAGGACCTGCTCGAGCGCGGGCCTCGGAAGGTCTCGCCGTTCTTCATCCCCGGCATGATCTCGAATCTCGCCGCAGGACAGGTGTCGATCCTGTTCGGCGCCAGGGGACCGAACCTCGCGGTGGTGACCGCCTGCGCCACCGGCACCCACGCGGTCGGGGAATCGTTCCGCCTCATCGCCGACGGCTACGCGGACGCGATGATCACCGGCGGGACCGAGGCGGTGATCTCGCCGCTCGCGGTGGGCGGGTTCTGCGCGATGAAGGCGCTCTCGACGCGGAACGACGAGCCGGAGAAGGCCAGCCGGCCGTTCGACGCGGAGCGGGACGGATTCGTGATGGGCGAGGGGGCCGGGATCCTCCTGTTGGAGGAGCGCCAGCATGCCATCGAGCGCGGCGCCCCGATCCTCGCCGAGGTCGCGGGGTACGGCCTGAGCGGAGACGCGTACCACATATCCGCGCCGTCGGACGACGGAGACGGCGCCGCCCGCAGCATGAGAATGGCGCTCAAGCACGCCGGGATGCCGCCGGAAGGGGTCGACTACATCAACGCCCACGGCACCTCGACCCCCGCGGGCGACCGGATCGAGGTGCGGGCGGTGAAGGCGGTGTTCGGAGAGCATGCCCGCCGCCTGGCGATCTCGTCGACCAAATCGATGACCGGGCACCTGCTGGGCGCCGCGGGCGGCCTCGAGACCGCCGTCGCCGCGCTGGCGGTCCGCGACGGCCGGGTTCCGCCGACCATCAACCAGACCGCCGCCGACCCCGAGTGCGATCTCGACTTCGTGCCGAACGTCGCCCGGGAGATGCGTGTTCGAGCCGCGCTGAGCAACTCGTTCGGCTTCGGAGGCACCAACGCGACGATCCTCCTGCGCGGGCACGAGGCCTGATCCGGCGGGTCGGGGGAGAACGATGAAGATCCTGGTGGGCATCAAGCACGTCCCCGACACCGAGGCCAAGGTCAGGGTCGCGGCGGACGGTGTTTCTCTGGACGAGGCCGGCGTCAAGATGGTTCCCTCCCCGTTCGACGAGTACGCCCTGGAGGAGGCGCTGCGCATTCGGGAGGCGCGGGGCGGCGAGGTGGTCGTGGTCTGCGCGGGAAAGGCGTCGGCTCAGGCCTCGCTCAGGCAGGGACTCGCCATGGGGGCCGACCGCGCCGTCCTGATCCAGGACGATCGGCTCGATCGGGCGGACGGCCTCGCCCGCGCGCGCGCCCTCGCGGCGGTGGCCCGGGCGGAGGCGCCGGACCTGATCCTCCTGGGCAAGTACGGGGTGGGAACCGACGAGGGGCAGACCGGCCCGATGCTGGCGGAGATCCTCGACCTTCCGCACACCTCCGCGGTGACGAGCCTGACCCTCGGCGACCGGATGTTCGGCGCCCGACGCGAAATCGAAGGGGCGGTCGAAGTGGTGGAGGGGAGCCTTCCCGCGGTGATCTCGTGCGAGAAGGGGTTGAACGAGCCGCGCTACCCGTCGCTGAAAGGGATCATGGCGGCCAAGAAGAAGCCGCTCGACCTCAAGGCACCCGCGGACCTCGGGCTCGATCCCGACGACCTTGTCCCAGGGCGAAGGGTCGCGTGGGAGGCGCTGGCGCTCCCGCCGGCGCGCAAGGGCGGGCGGGTCCTCGATGGAGACGTCGCGACGAGCGCTCGGGAGCTCGCGCGCCTGCTCCGGGAAGAGGCGAAGGTGATCTGATGAACGGCAACGTGCTCGTGCTCGCGGAGCGACGTGGCGGCGAGCTCAAACGGCCGACCCTCGAGGCTCTGGGTGTCGCACGGCGGCTCGCCGACGCCCGCGGCGGCCAGGTCGTCGTCCTCGCCCTGGGCCCCGGTGCCTCGGGCTGCGCCGACGCCGTCGCCCGACACGGAGCGGACCGGCTCCTCGCGTGCGACGCCGAGCATCTCGAGCTGTACGCCCCCGAGGCCTACGCCGTGATGCTGGCCGACGCCGCGCGATCCGCCGAGGCGGCGGTGGTCCTCGTCGCCGCGACGATCCTGGGGCGCGACGTGGCGCCGCGCGCCGCGGCCCGCCTCGGCGTGGGGTGCCTCAGCGATCTCATCGAGGTGGAGCCCGACCCCGGCGGCGGCCTGAGGGGAAGGCGGCCGGTCTACTCCGGAAAAGCCATCGCCACGGTGTCGATCCCGGCCGGGGTGCGGCCGGCGGTGGCGACGCTCCGACCCAACGTCTTCCCGGTTCCGCCCGCCGCCGCCGCCCGCGTGGCCGACGTCGTCGCCGTGGAAGCGGCGATGCCGGCAACGGCCCTCAGGGTGCGCACGGTCCGTGTGGAGAAGCCCGCGGAGCAGGAAGTGGACGTCGCCGAAGCGTCGATCATCGTGTCCGGCGGCCGGGGACTGAAGGCGCCGGAGCACTTCGCGCTCGTGCGGAACCTCGCCCGCGCGCTCGGCGGCGCCGTGGGGGCTTCCCGCGCCGTGGTGGACGCCGGGTGGATCCCTCACGCCCACCAGGTCGGCCAGACCGGCAAGGTGGTCTCCCCGAACCTCTACGTGGCGTGCGGAATCTCCGGCGCGATCCAACACCTTGCCGGGATGTCGTCCTCGAAGGTGATCGTGGCGGTGAACAAGGATCCCGAGGCACCGATCTTCAAGATCGCGGACTACGGGATCGTGGGCGACGTGTTCGAGGTGCTCCCGAGGCTCACCGCGGAGATCGTCAAGCTCAAGGAGAGCTAGGAGAGCGCGGTCCGCTTCGAGACCGGTCCTTCCGTCAGACCTCGCTGAAGAAATACGGCTTCAGGCACTGGATCCGCTGCTCGTAGTCCTCCGGGTAGAGGAACCAGGTCGCGGCGGATACCGAGGAGAGGAGCGAGTTCCCGTCCTGCGGCGTGAAGCAGTAGCCGATGATCTCGGTCTCGTTCCGGACGGCGAGGGTCGGGAGCGATACCACGGTGACGTTCAGGATCCTGCCGTAGTGCCCGTGGTCCCGGCCGAACGAGAACACGGCGTTCGCCGAGTCCTTGTAGGTCACCGCCATCCGGTCGTTGGCGGCGATCAGCTCCTTGAGGCGCTTCACCGAGGTCGGCTTCTTGACGCGGATGTCGAAGAAGATCGTGTGCATGTATTGGGTGTTGAGCTTGAGCGCGGAGGAGAAGAGGTTTAGGTCGTAGCTCAGGGTGTTGAAGAGGTGCCACGCGTCCCGCGCGTGGTGGGTGCCGAACCGCGCGTCCTTGTGCTTGCCCACCACGGGCGAGGGGACGAAGCTCCCCTCCTGCGAGATGTCGTTGGCCCGCCGCATGCAGACGAATCGTCCCTCGATCAGGTTGTCCGGCCCGCCGTCCTGGAGCGCCAGGGTATCGATCAGGATCGAGAGGTTGTGGGTGTTGCAGGAGACGATCTGGATGAACTGATCCTCGCCTTTGACCAGCGACCGGTCGTTGATCCCCCGCGCGTACGGCTTCCCGAACCCGAACTCGCTGCCCTGGGCGATGAATCCGAGGGTGCTCCCGGTGAACTTTTCGTAGAACTCGGCCTTGTTCTGCGTGCCCACCCCGGACGGCGTGCAATCGATGACCACCGCCGCGCGCTCGAGCGCCTCCCGGGTCTCGAACGACGGCTCCATGCCCAGCTCGCGGAAGCCTCGGGCCGAGTCCTCGTCGACGCACAGCTTGGCGCCTCGCCGGATGAGGCTCTGGACCTTGGAGCGATCGGTGAGTAGCGGGGTTCGCTTGTGGAACGTGACCTCGTCGACACCCAGGGGCTTCCTGAAATCCGACAGGAGCCCGATGAGCGGCTCGCCGATGGTCCCCGTTCCGATGACGTGCACGACGGCATTGCGGGCCATGGTCTCTTCTCCTGGGTGGTGAGGAGGGCGACTCCCCGAGGAGCCACCTTCTGGTCGGCTAATATGGCATGCGCGAGGTTCGGATGTCAATCCGCCGGGCTCGCCGGAGCGCGCGCCTTGACACCCGGGCGTCCGCGCCTATAGAATCCAGGATCGTCAATCCGATCAATCACTTGGAGCTGGTCTTTGGGCGCCCACGAAAGCTGCGCGATCCCCGCGATGGCGGTGCGGGAGCTCCTCACCGACGAGGCGGCGGACGAGCTCGACCTCACGCTCCTCTCCGGGGCCGAGGGCCTCGACAACGTGGTGAACCGGCCGCGGATCCAGAAGCCAGGGCTGGCTCTCGCGGGGTTCCTCGAGTACATCCATCCCGGCCGGATCCAGATCCTGGGGAAGTCCGAGATCAGCTTCCTCCTCGAGCGGCCCTCGGCGGAGCGGGGGCGCATCATGTCCCAGCTCTGCCGCCAAGGGGTGAGCTGCTTCGTCCTCACCACCGGCCTCGTACCGCCTCCCGAGGTCCTCGAGGAGACCGAGCGGAACCGTGTCCCGCTGCTCCGCACGCCCCTCACCTCCTCGACCGTGATCGACCGGATCACGCGCTATCTCGAGGACCGGCTGGCCCCCCGAGCGGCGATTCACGGCGTGCTCCTGGACGTCTACGGCCTCGGGGTCCTGCTGATCGGGGACAGCGGGGTGGGCAAGAGCGAGAGCGCCCTCG
This sequence comes from Terriglobia bacterium, assembly GCA_020073205.1. NCBI lineage: Bacteria > Pseudomonadati > Acidobacteriota > Terriglobia > Terriglobia bacterium. Next base: position 35,198 of record JAIQFR010000031.1, on the reverse strand, counting down.
ACCTCGTGGTGCGGGGGCACCGCCTCGTGTCCGACGACGTGGTGGAGATCCGTCGCCGGGGCGAGATCCTGATCGGGATGGGACCGGAGCTGACCCGGTATCACATGGAGCTTCGCGGGGTCGGGATCATCAACGTCAAGGACCTGTTCGGCGTGGCCTCGGTCCGGCTCTCGAAGTTCGTCGAGCTCGTGATCCACCTGGACGTCTGGAGGCCGGGGAAGAAGTACGACCGCCTCGGCCTCGACGAGCAGGGGTACGAGATCTTGGGGGTCCGGCTGCCGTACGTCGAGATGCCGGTGGGCCCCGGCCGCAACCTCTCGGTGCTGATCGAGGTCGCGGCGCGGAACCATCTCCTCAAGCTCAAGGGCTACCATCCGGCGCGGCAGCTCGCGCGGCGCCTCGGCGAGAGGCTGCAGGCCGACGCGCAGGGCGCGGAGAGCGAGGAGGAGCGCGGGCTGCAGTCGGGGCGCGAGCCCGGGGACGGAGAGGCCTGAGCATGGAGCGGTTCCTGGCCATCACGGGCCTGTCCGGCTCGGGGAAATCCCTCGCGATGAGGTCCCTGGAGGACCTGGACTTCTACTGCGTGGACAATCTTCCCGTCGCGCTCATCCCGCCGTTCTACGACCTGATCCAGCGCAGCGGCGACTCGATCCGGCGTGCCGCCATCGTGATCGACGTGAGGGAGCGCGCGTTCCTCGACCCGTTCCCGGAGATGCTGGAGCGGCTCCGCGCCGACGGGGCGCCGGTGATGCTGATCTTCCTCGAGTGCTCGGACGACGTGCTGAAGCGTCGGTTCAGCGAGAGCCGCCGGCCGCATCCGATGATGGGAAGCACCGCCACCCTCGAGGAGGCGATCCGACGCGAGCGGGCCGCGCTCCAGCCGCTCCGCGACATCGCCGACCGGATCATCGACACCTCGCAGTTCACCGTGCACGAGATCCGGACGTTCTTGAGGAACGCGTTCGAGGCCGGTCCGGCCGGGCGCGGGCCCAACGTCCACCTGGTCTCGTTCGGGTTCAAGTACGGCGTCCCGGCGGCGGCGGACCTGATGTTCGACGTCCGCTTCCTCCCGAATCCGTTCTTCGTCGAGGCGCTCCGTCCGCTGCCCGGGACAGCGCCGGAGGTGCGCGCCTTCCTCGACTCCAAGGAGGAGACGCGGGCGTTCATCCGGCGCCTTGAGGAGTTCATGACGTTCCTCCTGCCGCTGTACACCGCGGAGGGGAAGAGCTACCTCACGGTGAGCCTCGGTTGTACCGGTGGGAAGCACCGTTCCGTCGCCCTCGCCGAGGACCTCGGCGAGCGGCTCGGTCGGCAGGGAGTTCCGGTCTCGGTGTCGCACCGGGACCTCGGACGTGAGTGACGTCGTAAGATAGTCGCGGCGGGGCCGGCGCGGCCCGCGGATCCGTCGCGGGGCCCGCCGTGAGGGTCCCGACGCGAGGCCCCGGGTCGGACCCAGGGGAGAGGGAGGAAGCGAACGGCATGCCGGGACTTCTGGTGGTCACCCACGGCAGGGTCGCGGAGGAGCTCGTCAAGGCGACCAAGACGATCATCGGACCTCTCGACGCCCTCGAGGCCGTCTCCATCGGGTGGGACGACGACGTCGCCGCGGCGCGGGAGAGAATCGAGCAGGCGATCGAGCGCGTCGGCCGCGGTACGGGCGCGCTGATCCTCACCGACATGTTCGGAGGTACCCCGACGAACATCGCCCTCTCGTTCCTCGATCCCGGGAAGGTCGAGGTGATCACCGGGGTCAACCTCCCGATGCTGATCAAGTTCACGAACCTCCGCGACGAGATGGCGTTCCCGGAGATCGCGCGGCGGATCGCGGAGCAGGGACGGCGGGCGATCCACGTCGCGTCCGAGCTACTGGAGGGGCAGGCCGAGCGCGCCCCGGGAGATGACGAGTGACCGAGAGCGAAGTTCACGTTTCCAACCGGTTGGGGCTCCACGCACGGGCGGCCGCGCGGTTCGTCCACCTGGCGAACCGTTTCTCGTCGCGGATCACCGTGGTGAAGGACGGCACCCGCGTCGACGGCAAGAGCATCCTCGGCCTCCTGACCCTTGCGGCGGCGCGCGGGACGAGGCTGAGGCTGGCGGCCGAGGGGGACGACGAGCGCGAGGCGGTGGACAAGCTCGCGGACCTCGTGCGAAGCCGTTTCGGCGAGGACGACTGAATGGGCCGCCGCTTCACCGGGATCGGGGTCTCGTCGGGTACCGCCATCGGCCGCGCGGTGGTGATCGCCCCCGACTCCTCACCCGTCGTCCCGGTCCCCGTGCCGGAGGAGCGCGTCGCCGACGAGGTGGCACGCTTTCACCAGGCCCGCGAGCGCGCGCGGCGCGAGCTCACGGACCTCAAGGGCCGGATGCTCCGCGTGCTGGGCGAAGCCTACGCGGGGATCCTCGAGGCCCAGCTCCTGATCCTGGACGACGCGAACCTCGTGGGCGAGACCGTGGAGAAGATCCGGTCCGGCCGGGTCGCCGCCTCGTGGGCGCTGAAGGAGGTCGTCCACGCCTTCATGCGCCGGTTCGACTCGATCGACGACGGCTACCTCCGTGAGCGCGGCGGCGATCTCGCCGACGTGCATCGACGTCTCCAACGGCTCCTCCGCGGCGACAGCGGCGGAGCCTCCGCGATGCCCGAGGGTCCGCTGATCGTGGTGGCGCACAGCCTCGGGCCGTCGGACACCATGGTGTTCGCGCGAGACGGGGTGGTCGGATTCGCCACGGACATGGGAGGACGGACCTCCCACACCGCGATCCTCGCCCAGGCGTTCTCGCTCCCGGCGGTGGTGGGGCTCCACGATCTGAGCCTCAACGTCCGGCCCGGCGACCTGGTCGCCCTTGACGGCGAGGCGGGGACGGTGGACCTGGCGCCCGGCTCCGACGAGCTGGCCCAGGTGAAGGCGCGCCGCGAGGAGCTCGCCGCGCGCGAAGCCGCCATGGCGGAGGCTCGCGACCTTCCGGCCGTGACCGAGGACGGGCTCGAGATCACGCTGCGCGCGAACATCGAGCTGCCGCAGGAAGTCGGCGCGGCGCTCCGCTACGGGGCGAGGGGGATCGGGCTGTACCGCTCGGAGTTCTTGTTCCTGAGCCGTGCCCCCAACTTCCCCAGCGAGGAGGAGCACTACCGCACCTATCGCGAGCTCGCGGAAAAGGTGGCACCGCATCCCGCCGTGATCAGGACCCTCGACCTCGGCGGGGAGAAGTACTTCCACGAGGTGCTGGACCGGGAGGAGTCGAACCCGGTCCTCGGCCTGCGCGCCGTGAGATTCTGCCTCACCCGGCCCGACATCTTCCGCCCGCAGCTGCGGGGGCTGCTGCGCTCCGCCGCCCACGCCGACGTGCGGATCATGATCCCGCTGGTGACCACCGTGGCGGAGATCCGGCAGGTGAAGCAGATCCTGGCGGAGGAAGCCGCGCTCCTCAAGGCGAAGGGGATTCCCTGCCGAGCGGACGTCCCGGTGGGCATCATGGTGGAGGTGCCGGCCGCGGCGGCCACCGCGGATCTCCTGGCGAGGGAGGCGGCGTTCTTCAGCCTCGGCACCAACGACCTGATCCAGTACGCCCTGGCGGTGGACCGGGGGAACGAGTCGGTGGCCTACCTCTACCAACCGCTGCACCCCGCGGTCCTGCGGATGCTCCGCTTCGTGGTCCGCGCGGGCCGGGACCGCGGCATCGACGTCTCCATCTGCGGCGAGATGGCGGGGGACCCGTCGCTGACCCGGATGCTCGTCGGCCTGGGCATCCGCGAGATGTCGGTGCAGCCGCGCTCGATCGCCGCGCTTCGGGAGACGATCCGGCGGCTGAACTCCGCGGAGGCGACGCGCCTCGCGGACCTCGCGCTCGCGGAGTTCTCCTTGAGCGACGTCGAGCGCGAGAAATCGCCGGGAGAGTCTGCGCCCTCCTGAGGCCGGGAGGATCGGCGCCGCGGAGGAGGGGAGCGATGAGCCCGGAACGGGTGGACAAGCCCTGGGGTTACGAGCTGCGCTTCGCCAGGACCGATCGGTACGCCGGAAAGGTCCTCTTCATTCGGGCCGGCCGGCAGCTGAGTCTCCAGCTCCACCGGCGGAAGGACGAGGCGTTCCTCGTCCACGAGGGACGGCTCGAGCTGGTGCTCGGGCAAGGGGAGGGTCAGCGGGTGATCCCGATGGGCCCGGGCGAGGCGTGGCACGTCACGCCGGGAACCGTGCACCGATTCCGGGCGGTGACGGACTGCCTCCTGTTCGAGGTGTCGACCCCCGAGCTCGAGGACGTGGTCCGGATCGAGGACGATTTCGGGCGGGCGGGCATGGACGACGCCCCCGCGAAGAGAGCCTGACGGAGGTCGCCGTGACGGAAATACCGGACAAGCCGTTCTACAAGATCGGGGATGTCTGCCAGTACACGGACACCCAGCCGTACGTGCTCCGCTTCTGGGAGAGCGAATTCCCGCAGCTCGCTCCGGAGAAGAACCGGAGCGGACAGCGCATGTACACCCGCTCCGACATCGACCTCGTGCTCAGGATCAAGAAACTCCTGTACGAGGAGGAGTTCACGATCGCCGGGGCCCGCAAGAAGCTCGAGCAGGAGGCGTCCGGCGAGGCCGTGGCCGCCGCGCCTGCGGAGGCGCCTGCGGAGGCGGCCGCCTCGGCGGCGGGCTCCGTGCCCCTTCCTGCCGAGACCGATCCTCCCGACCAGGCGCCCCTGTTCCGGGACGTCGCGCCGTCCTCCGAGCCCGCCCCGCCGGAGGAGGCGCCTTCTCCGCCCGCCAACTCCTCGCTATCCGAGCGAGCGCGCGCGGCCGTCGCGGAAACCGAGATCGTGGCCTTGAGGCATCGGATCGCCGATCTCGAGGCGCGCCACGCCACGGCCGCCGCGGCGCTCGAGGCCGCCGAGGAGACGCGCCGGCGGGACCACGAGAGGCGGGAGCGCGTGGCGTCGCGCCTCGAGACCCTCCTCCGCGCGCTCGAGGCGCCGCGGGAGGGGAACGAGACCGACGCCGGCAGCGCTTGACGGCGCGGCGGGCTTCTCCTAGCATCGTCGCGCTTCTCCTCGCGGGAGCCGCCCGCACGTCGAGGTGCACGGTCGTCCCTACCCCTCGGAGAAGCGGTGGCCTGTCCGCCGGCCACCTCGGGAGGTGAGGGTCGGGGCGTGGCGCAGCCTGGTAGCGCACTTGCTTGGGGTGCAAGTGGTCGCTGGTTCAAATCCAGTCGCCCCGACCAATTCCGTTCTTCACCGTGTTAGACTCACCGCCCGACGTGGAATTCGGCGACCGGTTCCGCATCCCGGGGCCGCAGGGGCCTCGAGAAAGCGCTTGCGCGACGACGAGGGGCAGATCATGAGGAAGACGTACGAGAGGCCGGCGATCGTCCACACCGAGAAGCTCGAGGCGCGTGCGGTGTCGTGTACCAAGGTGGATGACTCGTGTAGCCCGGGCCCGATCGAGAGCTGACGAGCTTCTCCGCCCCCAACCCGCGTCGCCGGGACGCTCCGTCCTCGGCCGGCCGACGGATCGGGGGAGAACCGGAGGGAGCGCGCATTAGGTGAACGGCGACGCGAAGCGGCCCTGCCTGCTTCTCACCAACGACGACGGCTACGATGCCCCCGGCCTCGCGGCGCTCGTCGACGCGGTCGAGCCCCTCGGTGAGGTCGTGGTGGTCGCGCCCGACCGGGAGCGTAGCGGCGCCGGCCATGCCCTGACCCTTGGACGACCGCTGCGCGTTTGGCGCACCGCTCCGGGACGATACCGGGTGGACGGGACCCCGACGGATTGCGTTCACCTCGGGGTGTTCAACCTGACTGGGGGGCGGGCTCCCGACCTCGTGATCTCCGGCATCAATCGCGGGCTCAATCTGGGGGACGACGTGACCTATTCGGGGACCGTGGCCGGCGCCCTCGAAGGCACCTTGCTCAACGTCACGTCGATGGCGTTCTCCGCCGCGAGGGACGAGGACGGTCGCGCCGATTACTCGGTGGCGGCCTGTTTCGCGCAGAACCTGGCGGAGCGCGTCCTGCGGAAGGGGCTTCCCGCAGGCGTGTTCCTGAACGTCAACGTCCCGCACGGCACGCCGACGGGGGTTCGGATCACCCGGCAGGGGATGCGCTCGTACCGCGCCGCGGTGCTCGAGCGGCTCGATCCGTCGGGACGCCCCTATTACTGGATCGCGGGCGCCGACACGACACCCTCGGGCGAGGCCGACGCCGACCACACGGCGATCCGCCAGGGATTCGTCTCGGTCACCCCGCTCCACGCGAACCTGACCCACGCTCCCTCGCTTCCGACCCTTGCGGCCTGGGGCCTGAGGCTACCCTGAGCGCCTCGTGAGCGACGCGGTCAGCCGCCAGCGCATGGTGCGCACCCTCGAGTCCCGAGGGATCAAGGATGCGCGCGTCCTCGCGGCGATGCGGGAGGTTCCCCGAGAGCGATTCGTGGACGAGGCGCTCCGCGGCGAGGCGTACGGCGATGCGGCGCTGCCGATCGGCGAGCGGCAGACGATCTCCCAGCCGTGGATCGTGGCGCGGATGACCGAGCTGCTCGAGCCGGACGGCACGGGACGCGCCCTCGAAATCGGCACCGGATCCGGCTACCACGCGGCGGTTCTGTCCCGCCTGTTCGAACAGGTCTACACGGTCGAGCGCCTGCCGCCGCTTTCGAGGCGAGCGAGGGAAGCGGTGAGATCGGCCGGGATCGAGAACGTGCACTTCAAGATCTTCGACGGGACGTACGGCTGGGGGGAGTTCGCGCCGTACCGCGCCATCGTCGTGACCGCCGCCGCCCCCGACGTGCCCGAGCCGCTGGTGGAGCAGCTCGAGGAGGGAGGGCGTCTCGTCCTGCCCGTCGGCGGTAACGGGGGCGCGGAGGGCTCCGCCGAGGATCACGTCCTCGTCCGGGTGATTCGGCGCGGGGAGGAGTCCGTCTGGGAGGACCACGGCCGGTGCCGCTTCGTGCCGCTCGTCGGTCGGTTCGGCTGGCCGAAATAGCCGTTCGCGCCATTGCGGCGGACCGGTCCTCCTGATAACATTCGCCGGACTTTGAGGTCGGGGCGTAGCGCAGTCTGGTAGCGCACCTGGTTCGGGACCAGGGGGTCCCGCGTTCAAATCGCGGCGCCCCGACCAACCCTTCCCTCTCGGGCCCGGCGGTCATCGGCGCGAGAGGCGTGGGCGAGTCGAGGGGATCGTTGGGTCGGTCCGGGAGCGAGATCCCGAGGGCGGTTCACGTCCGGATCGGTGGGCGCGTCCAGGGGGTGGGGTTCAGGTACCACGCGATCCGGTCCGCCGAGGCGTGCGGCGTCACCGGGTGGGTGAGGAACCTCGGAGACGGGGTAGTCGAGGTGCGGGCCGAGGGGTCCCAAGAGGCGCTCGAGGCGTTCCTCGCCTCGCTTCGGCAGGGGCCGAGGATGTCCCGTGTCGAGCAGGTCGACGCCTGCGACGTCGAGGCGACAGGGGCGTTCCGGGGATTCGAGGTCCGCTACTGACACCGCGCCGGAGCCGGGACCGCAGTCGTTCGGGAGGCAGCATGCTGGTGGCCGACCTCAAGAGGATCATCCGCGAGGTCCCGGACTTCCCCAAGCCGGGGATCACCTTCTACGATCTCACCACGCTCTTCCGGAACGCCGAGGCGTTCAGGACCGCCACAGACAAGATGATCGAGCGCTACCGAGGAGAGCGGATCGACGCCATCGCGGCGATCGAAGCTCGTGGATTCGTGGTGGCGTCCGCGATGGCCCGCGATCTCGATCTCGGGCTCGTGCTGATCCGGAAACCCGCGAAGCTCCCCGCCGACGTGGAGGGGGAGGAGTACGCGCTGGAGTACGGGGCGGGGCGGATCGAGGTGCACCGGGACTCGATCGCGCCGGGACAGCGCGTCCTCGTCGTGGACGATCTCCTGGCCACCGGGGGGACGGCGGCCGCAGCGAGTCGTCTCCTGGAGCGGCTAGGCGGGATCGTCGAGGGGTTCGCATTCATGGTCGAGCTCGGCGCGCTGAACGGAAGGCGCCTCCTCGGCGCGGCTCCGGTGTTCAGCCTGATCCATTATGGTTAGCCCGGCGGCACGGACGCCGGTGGTTCGGAGGGGCCTGTAGCTCAGTTCGGATAGAGCAGGAGTTTCCTAAACTCAAGGTCGGGGGTTCAAGTCCCTCCAGGCCCACCACCCATCGCGTCGCCGCCGCCCTTCAGGGCGGCGCGCCGCAGGGGAAACGAAGCCGAGGCGGCGAGCCGCGCCGACCTCGGCCGGGAGGGGCGGTTTCGCCCGGGAGCGCTGCAATGGCTCGCAGGATCTCGCGGAAGAGCATGAAGCAGGACGAGTTCATCGAGGCGGCCTTCGACGCCGGCGCGTGGATCGAGAAGCACTGGCGCACGGTCGCGGCAGGCGTAGGCGCAGCGCTCGCGCTCATCCTGATCGTCGTCGCGTGGAGCTGGTGGAGCGGGCGGCGCTCCGACGAGGTGGAACGGCTCCTGTCCGAGGGGCTCTACCTCTATTCCGGGCCGGAAGACACTTCCGGGGCCGCGGCGAAGGCCCCGTCCGGCGGAGGACGCTACGCAGAGGCGCTGCCGCTGTTCGAGAAGGCGGCCCGGCTCGGAGCGAACTCGGCGCGGGGGCGCGTGGCGGAGTTCTACCAGGGCGCGAGCCTCCTCCGCCTGGGTCGGACCGCGGAGGCGACCCCGATCCTCGAGGAGGTGGCCGGCACGGCTCAGGACCGGCCGCTCGCCGACGCCGCTCGCGGGATGACCGCCGAAGCCTACGCGAAGGCCGGCGACGTCGACAAGGCGGCCGCCGCGTACCGGAAGCTCGCCGAGGAGCCCGGTGCCGCGTTCCCTCCCGACTTCGCGCTGCTTCAGCTGTCCCGGGTCCTCGACGACCACGGGAAGGGGCAGGAGGCTCGCCTGGTCCTTCAGGAGATCGTCACGAAGTACCCGCAGGGGTCGGCCGCCACGGAGGCGCGAACGCGCCTCGAGCCCAAGAAGAGCGGTCAGTAGGTCCGACCTGCGGCGGCGCGTGCCGCGCGCGGGTCAGAACGGGACGTCGTCCTCGCCGAAGCCGCCGCCGGGCTCCGCCACCTCTTCCACCGTCGCGACCGACGCCGGACGTTCCTCAGGCCTCCCGAGCATTTGGACCCGCTGCGCGCGCACCTCGGTGGTCTGCCGCTTCGCTCCTTCGCGATCGGTCCATTCGCGCGTCTGGAGGGAGCCCTCGATGAAGACCTGGCGCCCCTTCCGGAGGTACTGGGAGACCACCTCCGCCTGCTTTCCCCAGACGACGACGCGGTGCCACTCGGTCCGCTCCTTCTTCTCGCCCGAGGGATCCGTCCATCGCTCCGAGGTCGCCATGGTGAAGTGCGCGACCGGGGTTCCACTCTGCGTGTAACGGGTTTCCGGGTCGCGACCGAGGTTCCCGATCAGGAAGACCTTGTTCACGCTGGCCATATCGCTCTCCTTGCCGGCCGCGTCGCCGCGGCGCTCGGGGTGAGGAGGCGCCCGGAACCGTCGACGCCGCCCAGAGAGGACGGCGCGCGGAGCGTCGTCGCCGCGCCGGCGAACTCTACCACAAGCGACCTTCGAGTCAAGGCGGCCTTGAGCCGCGAAGGACCTTCTGCCACAATCGCCCGACCGCGCGACGCGGTCGAGCCATGAGCGATCACCGAAGCCTCCTGAGGAGCGCGGGGGCCATCAGCCTGGCCACGATGGTCAGCCGTGTCCTGGGACTGCTCCGGGACCAGGTCCAGGCCTACTTCTTCGGCGCGGGCCTCGTGGCCGACGCGTTCCTCGCGGCGTTCAGGATTCCCAATCTCCTGCGGGATCTGTTCGCCGAGGGAGCGCTCTCGTCGGCGTTCGTTCCCACGTTCACCGCGGAGCGGGAGCGAGCGGGGGCGGACTCGGCGTTCGCCCTGGCGAACCGGGTGATGACCGCGCTCGCCCTGGTGCTGGGCGTGCTCGCGGTCCTGATCGCCGTCTTCGCGCCGCAGATCCTGAGAGTCTACGTCCCCGGATTCGAGCCGTCGAAGATGGCGCTCGCGGTCACGATGACCCGGATCCTCGCGCCGTTTCTCTTCTTCGTGGCCCTGGCCGCCGTGGCGATGGGCGTGCTGAACACCTGCGGGCGGTTCTTTCTGCCCGCGCTGGCGCCGGCCTGGTTCAACCTGGCGGCGATCTTCGGGGTCCTCGCCTTGGTGCCGCTCTTCCGGCGCCTCGGGATCCACCCCGGACTGTCGCTGGCCGTGGGGGCGATGGCCGGAGGCGTCCTGCAGTTCCTGGTGCAGGTCCCGGCCATGCGGCGGGAGGGGTTCCGGTTCCGTCCGGAGCTCGCGCCCAGGGATCCCGGCCTCAATCGCGTGGTGCGCCTCATGGCGCCGGCGACCTTCGGCCTCGCCGCGACGCAGATCAACATCCTCGTGGACACGATTCTCGCGTCGCTCTACGGCAACGGGCCGATCGCCTGGCTCTCCTACGCGTTCCGCCTGATGCAGCTTCCCCTGGGGCTTTTCGGGGTGGCGCTCGGCACGGCGAACCTCGCCCGGGTCTCCAAGGACGCGGCTCGCGGCGACGCGTCGGGCCTAAGGGCCAACCTCGCGGGAGCGCTTCGCGCGGCGGCTCTGCTGACGCTTCCCGCCACCGCGGGCCTCGTCGCGCTCCGAGTCCCGATCGTGCGGCTGCTGTTCCAGCACGGCCGGTTCGGTCCGGCCGACACGCTCAAGACCGCCTCGGCGGTCCTCTGCTACGGCCTGGGGTTGTACGCCTACTCGGTCACGAAGATCCAGGTGCCGACGTTCTACGCCCTCGGGGAGACGCGGCGCCCGGTGATCGCGTCGGCCTCGGCGGTCGGACTCAAGATCTCGGCCAACCTCGTCCTGATGGCGCTCCTTCCCCGGATCGGGATCGATCCCTTCCTGGGGCTCGCACTGTCCACCTCGCTGGCGGCGTGGAGCAACATGGTGATCCTGGAGCGGGGACTCGCGCGGCGCGCCGGGGCGCTGCGCGAGCACGCCGTCGTCCCCACCACGCTCAAGCTCGCGCTCCTCTCGGCCGTCATGGGAATTGCGTGCGGCCTCTGCCAGGCGGGGCTCGAGCGCTTCGCGGGTGGTGGCGGCGTGGCGGGGGAGGCGGCCCGCCTCGGCGGGTCGGTCGCGCTTGGCATCGGGCTCACGGCCTGGGGGGCGCACGCGCTGCGGCTTCCGGAGGTGGAGGCGATCCGGGCGCGCGTCCTCGGGCGCGTTGTCGGGGGGGACAAGCGCCTCTAGAATCGCGGTCGGCCGTCCGACCTCGGCTTCGGGGAGGGTCATGATCGAGGTCCGTGGGTTGGCCAAGCGATTCGGGGAGACGGAAGCGCTGAGGGGCGTCTCGTTCGGAGCGGCCAGGGGCGAGGTCGTCGGCTTCCTCGGCCCCAACGGGGCGGGGAAGACCACGACGCTCAGGATCCTCGCCAGCTACCTGGCGCCGGATGCGGGCTCGGCGAGCGTGTGCGGATTCGACGTCGTCGGGCAGCCGATGGACGTCAGGCGCCGGATCGGGTATCTGCCCGAGCAACCGCCCGTCTACACCGACCACACCGTGGACGAGTACCTTCGTTTCTGCGCGGCGCTACGGCGCGTGCCCCGCTCCCGCCGCCGCCCTGCGATGGACGACGTCGTCGAGCGCTGCGGCCTCGGCGGCGTCCGGCACCGGCTCATCGGGAACCTCTCCCGCGGGTACCGGCAGCGCGTGGGCCTCGCCCAGGCCCTCGTCCACGAACCCGAGGTCCTCGTCCTCGACGAGCCGACGGCGGGCCTCGATCCGCAGCAGATCCGGGAGATCCGCAACCTGATACGCTCGCTCGGAGCGGGCCGCACCGTTCTGCTCAGCACGCACATCCTGCCGGAGGTCGCGATGACCTGCGACCGCGCGGTGATCGTCCACCGCGGCCGGGTGGTCGCCGAAGAGGCCGTCGAAGCCCTCGGGGGGTCGTCGGGCCTCGAAGAGGCGTTCCTCAGGCTCACCTCCGAGGACTCCGCCGCGGCCGCCGTGAGGGGGGACGGAACATGAGGCCGGCGCTCGCGGTCGCTCTGAAGGAGATCCGCTCTCAGGCCGCGTCACCCGTCGGATGGGTGGTCGCGGCGGGGTACCTCCTGCTCGGAGGATACTTCTTCTTCGGGCTGGTCGACCGCTTCGCCGCCACGTTCCGGAGCTATGCGACGTGGGCCCCGACCCTCACCGAGCGGATCAACCTCAACGACATCGTGGTCGCGGGGCTCGCGAGGAACCTCCTGGTGCTCCTGCTGTTCGTCGTCCCGATCCTGACGATGCGGAGCTTCGCGGAGGAGCGGCGGCAGGGAACCGACGAGCTGCTGCTCACGGCTCCGGCCGGGGTGGGAGAGATCGTGCTCGGGAAGTACCTCGGGCTCCTGGCCGTGGCGTCGTCGTGGATCCTCGCCTCGGTCACCTTCCCCCTCATCCTCCTTCGCTACGGTGATCCCGAGACGGGACCCATCTGGACCGCGTGGCTCGGCCTCCTCCTTGCCACGTCGGCGATGGTGGCCCTGGGCATCGCGGTGTCGGCGTCGACCGACAGCCAGGTCGTCGCGGGGATCGGCTCGTTCGTGTTGCTCCTGATGTTGTTCGTCGTGGACTGGCCCTCGGACTCCGTGAGCCCGCGGCTCGGCGCCGTCCTCAAGGGGATCTCGCTTCCCGGGCGATTCGACGGGTTCAGCCGGGGCGTCGTGTCGAGCGGCGACGTCGTGTACTACCTCTCGCTCGCCGCGCTGGGGCTGTTCTCCGCGCGGGCGATCGTCGCTTCGCAGCGCTGGAGGTGACGTCGTGCGGGGCGCAGTCCGCTTCCTCGGCTTCGCGGGGCTCGTGCTCCTGGTGTTCGGTCTCGTTTCGTACGCGCTGACCGGATCGTTCGACCTCTGGACGGCGGTCCACGTCGCGGGAGGCGGCGTTCTGGTCGCGGCGGGGATCCTGCTGAACCTCGCCGGATTCAGGCGGACCGTGAGCCTCGAGGGGACGCGGCGGCGGCTCTCCGCCGTCCTCGGCGCGCTCCTGTTCGGCGGGATCGTCGTGGCCGCGAACGTCCTCGCCGCGCGTCACCCCATGAGTTACGACGCGACCGAGAGGAAGATCCACACGCTGAGCGAGCAGACCCGCGCGGTCCTCTCCCGTCTCGATCGCCCGGTGGAGCTGTTGGAGTTCGCCGGTGCGGCGGACCCGCAACGGGGAGAGATCGCGGAGCTCCTCAGCCGTTACTCCGCGCTGTCCCCTCGCGTCACTTGGCGGTTCGTGGACGCCGAGCAGGACCCTGCCCTCGCGGAGCGCTACCACGTGTCCAAGAAGGGCATCATCGTGGCGAGGTCCGGGGAAACCTCGGCTGAGAGCACCGGCGACCGGGAGGACGAAACGCTGTCGGAGGGTGTCGTCACCAATCTCGTCCTCAAGGTGACCCGGCCGGGTCCGCGGACGGTCTACCTGCTTGCCGGCCATGGAGAGGCCGCGCCGGACGACGCGGAGGCTCCCGGCGGCGCGGCGGCCCTCGCCGAGGCGCTGCGCCGCGAGAACTTCGAGGTTCGCCCCCTCCTCCTCGCCGCGCAGTCCGAAGTCCCTCGGGACGCGGCGTTGCTGGCGGCCGTGGGGCCGCGGAAGCCGCTGCTCGATCACGAGGTGTCCGCGATTCGCGCCTACCTCGGCCGGGGAGGCCGCCTCCTGCTCCTCGTGGATCCCGGCGTGGATCCGGGGTTGTCGCCGCTCCTCGCCGATTTCCGCTTGGCGCTCGTCGACGACATGGTCGTCGACCGCGAGGAGATCCCCTTCCTGGGTGCCAGGCTCGGGCTCGATCCGATCGTCGAGGATTTCCCGACCCACGCGATCACGCGCGAGTTCAAGGAACGCATCGTCCTCTTCCAGGCTCGCTCGGTGGACGCGAAGACGGAGGGAGGCCTCCCGGGCGTCGAGGCGCGCGCCATCGCTCGGACCCGGCCGTCATCCTGGGCCGTCGCGGACTATCGGAGGATGCTCTCGACCGGGACCGTCGCCCGAGGGCCGGGAGATGTCGCGGGGCCGGTTGCGGTGGCGGTCGCCGCGCGCCGCGCGGCGACCGGAGCGGCCGACGCCGCGAAGGACCCCGCCGCCGCTCCCGCGGCCTCGGCGCGCCTCGTCGTGATCGGCGACGCGGACCTCGCGGAGAACGCTCATCTGGACGATTTCTTCAACAAGGAGTTCCTCTTGAACTCGATCGCATGGCTCAGCGGCCAGGAGGATCTCATCGCCGAGCGTCCGAGGGGGTTCCGCGCGTCGCGGCTCGACATGACGGAGGCGGACTACCGGACGCTGTTCCGGCTCGGGGTCCTGCTGTTCCCCGAGTCCCTGCTGATCGTCGGGCTCGGCGTGTGGTGGCGGAGGCGAACGCTGTGAGCCTCAGGGGGATCGTCGTCCTGGCCCTGGTGCTCGTCGCGGCGCTGGTGGCGGTCTTCTGGGGGGATCGGCCGCCCGCGCGGCAGAGCGAGTCGGCGGGCGCGCTCGGCACGATCCTCGACGGGCCCGTGGATGCGGTGAGCGCACTCGAGACCGCGGAAGGCAAGGCTCGGATGCGGATCGAGCGACGCGACGATCACCGCTGGGCGGTCGTGACGCCGTTCGAGGCCGACGCCGATCCCCGCGAGGTCGAGGCGTTCCTGCGTGGCCTGGAGGGAGCGCGGGTGGTGAGGGTCGCGGCGGCGGCGGCGCGAGACGCGGGCGCGTTCGGGCTCGACGCGGCGGCGACGGTGGTGCGCATCGAGCGCCGCGACGGGCACTCCCCACGCGTCGTCCGTATCGGCCGCCACTCTCCCGTGGGACCGGAGCGATACGTCTCGCTCGGAGACCGGCGCGTCCTGCTGGCGGACTTCGGAGGCGCGTCGGTGGAACGTGCGCCCGACAGCTTCAGGGAGCGCCGACTGATCCCGGCCGAGGCGGCGGAGATCCGGCGGATCGTGATCGATCGCCCGTCGGGTCGACTCGCGTTGGCGCGCGATGGAATCACGTGGTCTCTCGTCGAGCCGGTGAAGGACCTGGCGGAATTCGCGGCGGCCGACGGCCTGGCCAGGAGCGTCTCGACGCTCTCGTTCAGCCGCTTCCTTCCCGCCGGCCCCCCGCGGGGCGTTCCGGAGCCGATCGCGCGCGCCGAGGTCGAGATCTCGATCGATGGCGCTCGCGGCTCGATGACGGCGGAGATCGCCCCGGCGGACCGCGGGCGCGAACGGCTGGCCCGACGTGACCATGGCGGCT
This sequence comes from Terriglobia bacterium, assembly GCA_020073205.1. Lineage (NCBI taxonomy): Bacteria > Pseudomonadati > Acidobacteriota > Terriglobia > Terriglobia bacterium. The sequence continues at coordinate 19,991 of JAIQFR010000031.1, read as the reverse complement.
GGATGGGTGTGGTGGGGGATGCCGACGTCCAGGAGGTGCTCCGGGACCCGCAGGAGTTCCGCGAGCACCGGCCGCTTCTTTTCTCGACTCCGGATGTTCGGGGCGTGCGGATCGAAGGGGACGGGATCCGGCTCGCCGCCACGAGAGAGCGGGACGGGGGCGCCTGGGCCGTTCACGAGAACGGAGGCCCCGCCGTCGAGGCCGACGGGGCGAAGATCGACCAGATGGTGGACCGCCTGCGCTGGTTGCGGGCGACGCGGGTGACGGGCGCGCCATCCCGCGCGTTTGCCACGCGCCTCGCGATCGAGATCACGGGAGAGGGGAGAATCCTGGGCCAGTTGGAGCTCGACCGGGTGCCGCCGGTCGTCGAGCCGATCGCGCCGGAGGCGGCGCCCGGTGAGACCTCGCTCGCGCGAAGCTCGTGGCGGCCGGGTTGCGTCCTCGAGATCCCGGTCTCCCAGCTCTCAGGGCTGCCCCGCCGCGCGTCGGACCTGACCCCGGCGGCCGCTGCCGCGGGAGGGGAGCGAAAGCCGTGAAGGTGCTGGTCCAAAGGGTGTCTCGCGCCGAGGTTCGGATCGGCGGGCAGGTCAAGGGATCCATCGGGGCCGGGTTCCTCGTGCTGCTGGGCATCGAGAAGGGCGACACGCCGGAGGACGCGGAGTACCTCGCCGACAAGACCGCCGATCTCCGGGTCTTTCCCGACCAGTCGGGCAGGATGAACCGGAGTCTCCTGGAGTCCCGTGGAGAGGCGCTGGTCGTCTCCCAGTTCACCCTCGCCGGGTCGACGAGGCGCGGCCGCCGGCCCTCGTTCGCCGCCGCGGCCCTTCCCGCCGACGCCGCGCCGATGTACCACCTGTACGTTGCGCGCCTGGCGCACCGTGGCGTCAGGGTGGCGACCGGCGTCTTCCAGGCCATGATGGAGGTGGAGATGGTGAACGATGGCCCCGTGACGATCCTCCTCGACCCGCCCCCGGGAAAGGACGCGCCATGACCGCGACCGGATCCGGACCCCGGGAACCCACCGGCTGGCTGGCTCGCTATCTCGACCACCTCGCCGCGGAACGTGGCCTGTCGGCGAACACGCTCGATGCCTATCGCCGCGACATCGAGGCGCTCGCCCGCGGGTTGGGGGAAGGCCGGCGCGTCGAGTCGGCGCGAAAGGAGGACCTGCTCAGGCAGCTCCGCAGGATGCGCGTCGACGCCCGCTCGCCGCGGTCCGTCGCCCGCTGGCTGGTCGCGGTCCACGGCTTCTTCGGCTTCCTCCTCGCGGAGGAGGTAATCTCCGAGGATCCGAGCGCCCACCTGGACGCGCCGAGGACCTGGAGGACGCTGCCGAAGGTCCTGACCTTCGCCGAGGTGGAGGCGCTCCTTGGCGCGCCGGACCGAGACGAGCCGCTGGGCCTCCGCGACGCCGCGATGCTCGAGGTGTTGTACGCGACGGGGCTCAGGGTCAGCGAGCTGATCGGACTTCGCCTCGGCGACCTGCACCTCGACGGGGGCTACTTGCGCTGCATCGGCAAAGGGTCGAAGGAGCGGGTCGTGCCGCTGGGGGGCGAAGCGGACACGGCGCTCCAGCGCTACCTCGCGCTCGGGCGCCCGGCGCTCCTCGGCATGCGGCGCGGGAGTTCCCTGTTCGTCAACCACCGAGGCGTCCCGATGACCCGCCAGGGGTTCTGGAAGATCATCAAGGCGCACGGGGTGAAGGCCGGGGTCAGGGTCCGGCTCTCCCCGCACACGGTGCGCCACTCCTTCGCCACCCACCTGCTCGAGCACGGGGCCGATCTCAGGTCGGTGCAGGTTCTCCTGGGCCACGCGGACATCTCGACCACCCAGATCTACACCCACGTCAACCGGGAGCGCTTGAAGCGTCTCTACAAGGACTACCATCCCAGGGCGTGACGGCGCGCGCGACCGAGCGGTTGTGTCCGCGCGGCGCCCGGGCTTACCCTTCTCGCGTGATCCTGGTCACGACGCACGAAAACGCGGACTTCGATTGCGCGGCCGGCGTCCTCGCGGCGCTCTTGCTCCACCCCGGAGCCGTCGCATCGTTTCCCGGATCGAAATCACCCGCGGTGAAGGCGTACCTCGAGGCCGAGCCGGACCTTCTGCCGGAGACGCGCTCACGGGACGTCGACCTCGCGGCGGTGACCTCGATCGTCCTGGTGGACACGGCGTCGGGGGAGCGGATCGGCCGGTTCCGCGAGATCCTCGCTCCCGCCGGTCGTGTGTCCGTGACCTGCTACGACCACCACCCACGAGAGGAGGACCCCGCCGGCGCCGAGATCCACCGTCGCCCGACCGGGGCGGTGAGCACGCTTATGGTCTCGATGCTCGAGGCGAGACGCCTCACGATCACCCCGAGCCAGGCAACTTTCCTGACGCTGGGGATCTACGAGGACACGGGCAACCTGCTCCATGCCGGCACCACGCCGGAAGATCTCCGCGCCGCCGCCTGGCTCCTGGAGCGGGGCGCGGATCTCCTCCGGGTCGCGAGGACGCTGGCCCGCGGACTCACCCCGGACCAGGTCGATCTCTACCACGCGCTTCTCCACGAGGCGCGCCCTCACCGGATCCGGGGACAGGAGGTGGTCGTCGCTGCAGTCGCCGCGGATCGCTTCGTGCCCGAGGCCTCGGTCGTGGTGCAGCAGTACGTCCAGGCCACGGAGGCGGAGAGGATGGCCGCGCTGATCCGGATGGACGACCGGATCGTGCTGATCGTGCGAAGCCGCGCCACCGACCTCGACGCCTCCCGCCTCGCCGCGGCGTTCGGAGGCGGGGGCCACCCGCAGGCGGCCTCCGCCGTCCTCCGGGGGCTGACCCTGATCGAGGCCAGGGAAGCGCTGCTCGCCGCGCTCCGCGATACGGTGGTTCCATCCGTCCGCGCCGCCGATCTCGCCCATCCGGCCCTCCACACGGTCACGGCGAACTCGACCGTGGACGACGCCGTCGGGATCTTGAACCGATACCGGATCAACGCGCTCCCGGTGACCGACCGCGGCCGGGTCGTCGGCGCGCTGACGCGTCAGATCGCGGATTCCGCCCTGCACCACGGAATGGGGTCCCGTGCCGTGCGGGACCTCGTGTCCGCGGAGATCGACGTCGTTCCTCCCGAGGCGGACCTCGAGACGCTCGAGCGACGGCTGCTCGCGCGCAACCTCCGATTCGTCCTCGTGGGGGACGGTCCGAGCCGGATCACGGGCATCGTGACCCGGACCTCGCTCCTGCGACACCTCTACGAGCGGGACGCCGCGGGCCGCCGGGCACACGAAGCGGGCGGTCCGGGCGCGGACGAACGGGAGGGAGGAATCGACCTGGCCCCGATGATGCAGCGGCGCCTGACCCCGCGGGCGATGGCGGTGCTCCGCTCTCTGGGCGAGATCGCGGGGGAGCGCGGCACGCCGGCCTACCTGGTCGGGGGCGTCGTACGGGATCTCCTGCTCCGGCGCGAGAACCGCGATCTCGACGTGGTGGTCGAGGGGGACGCGGGATCGCTCGCGTCCGCTCTCGCCGGGCGACTCGGAGGCCGGCTCCGCGTCCACGACGCCTTTCAGACTGCGGCGTTGTTCCTCGACGACGGGCTCAGGATCGACCTGGCTGCGGCCCGGACCGAGCACTATCGCCGCCCCGCCGCTCTCCCGGAGGTGTCACCCAGCGGGCTGCGGCAGGACCTCTTCCGGCGCGATTTCACCATCAACTCTCTCGCCGTGCGGCTCACCCCGTCCGGGTTCGGCCGTCTCGCTGATTTCTTCGGAGGGCGCAAGGACCTCCTCGACGGGAAGATCCGCGTGCTGCACGGCCTTTCGTTCATCGAGGATCCGACGCGCGCCCTGCGAGCGGTCCGCTTCGCGGTCCGTCTCGACTTCGAGATCGCCCGGGAGACCGCCCATTTGATCCGGGTGGCGCACCGAGAGAAGGTCTTCGACCGCCTGTCGCCGCTGCGCTTGAGGCGCGAGGTCGAGAAGACGCTGTCGGAGAAACGGGCGGTGCGGGCCGTCGAGATGATGAAGGAGCTCGGCCTTCTCACGGCGCTCCACCCGGACCTCGCTCCCTCGAGGAGGACGCTCGCGCGCCTCGAGCGCACCGAGGAGGTCCTGGGGTGGTACCGTCTGCTCTACCGGGACGAGGAGCTCCTCGCCTGGACGGTCGTCCTCGGGGTCCTCGCCGGGGAACTCGACGGCTCCGCCCGGGCCGAGCTGCTCGAGCGACTCCGGCCGGGACGTGCCGCGAAGCGGATCCTGGCCGATGCGCCCGAGCGCACCCGACACGTCGTCTCGCGCCTCGCCTCAGCCGCAACCCTTCCGAGCCGCATCCACGAGGCCTGCAGGGGCGAGCCGGCGGAGACGCTCCTGATGGTCATGGGGCTCACGGGCCGGGAGGAAACTCGGAAGGCGGTGTCCGACTACCTGTCGCGCCTGCAGGATGTGACGCCGGACATCGATGGCCGGGACCTGCTCCGGGCCGGTGTGCGGCAGGGGCCGCTGATCGCCATCGGGCTCGATGCGGCGTTACAGGCGAAGCTCGACGGAATGGCGCACGGACGGGAGGAGCAGCTTCGCGCGGCGCTCGACGCGCTCGGAAGCTCTTGACAGGCGGCGCCACCGTCGATTATCCCTAGGCGGCGGCGGACGGGGAAGCGAGGGGAGGCCACGTGAGCGAGGAGCGCTTCGAGGAGCCGATTCTCGAACTCGAACGGCGGATCGAGTCGCTCTCCGGGATGGGGGACGACATCGGCACCCGCCGGCAGCGGGAGCGGCTCGAGCGCGAACTCGAGACCACCCGGGCGAGGATTTACGGATCGCTCACACCCTGGCAGACGACGCTGGTGGCGCGGCACCCGCGGCGGCCCTACACCCTCGATTACGTTCGCCACTTGGTGGAGGGGTTCGTCGAAGTCCACGGCGACCGGAAGTACGCCGACGATCCGGCGATCGTGGCGGGATTCGGCGTGTTCAGGGGCCGTGCGGTGGGCATCGTCGGCCACCAGAAGGGGCGGGACACGAAGGAGAAGGTCTACCGCAACTTCGGGATGCCACGCCCCGAGGGGTACCGAAAGGCGCTTCGTCTCATGCGCCTCGCGGAGAAGTTCGGACGGCCCGTCCTGAGCTTCATCGATACGCCGGGGGCCTACCCCGGCATCGGTGCCGAAGAGCGCGGCCAGGCGGAGGCGATCGCGTTCAACCTCCGGGAGATGGCGAAGCTGCGCATTCCGCTCCTGGTCACCGTGACGGGCGAGGGGGGGAGCGGGGGAGCGCTCGCGATCGGTGTGGGAAACCGGGTCAACATGCTGGAGTTCAGCGTCTACTCGGTGATCAGTCCCGAGGGATGCGCTGCGATCCTCTGGCGCGATCCATCGAGGAGCCGCGACGCGGCGCTCGCCATGAAGACCACGGCGCCGGACCTGTATCGACTCGACATCGTGGACGAGGTGATCCCGGAGGTGACCGGCGGGGCCCATGTGGATCCGGCCCGACAGGCCGCGATCGTGGGGGACCTGCTCGAACGCCAGATGCGGGATCTCGAGCCTCTCGACGCCGAAGGGCTGATCGCCCAGCGCTATGAGCGGTTCCGCAAGCTCGGCAAGTTCCTGGACTCCGCTCCCAGCCGGGCCGCCGCTGGCTAGACGCCCCGCTCCTCGTCCTTGACCTCGTTCCAGAGTCGGTCCATGAGATCGAGCCCGGCCTCCTCGAGCGGGACGCCCTGCCGCTCCAGCTCCACCTCGACCCGCGCGAACCGTCGAGCGAATTTCCGATTCGCCCCCTCGAGGGCCTCCTCGGGGTCCATGCCGAGACGCCGCCCGAGGTTCGCCGCGGTAAACAACAGGTCCCCGAGCTCTTCGCGCGCGGCCAGGCCGTCACGGGACTCAATGGCGGAGCGAAGCTCCGTGAGCTCCTCCGCGAGCTTCTCCACCACGTCCGCGTCGCTCCGCCAGTCGAACCCGACCCGCGCAGCCTTGGTGGACAATCGCTGCGCCTTGAGCAGCGCGGGGAGCGCCCGGGGCACGCCCGACAGCACGGATCCGCCGGCCCTCGCGGCACCGGGACCGTCCGTCGCTTCCTTCTCGCGTCTCTTGATCTCCTCCCACCGCCTGAGCACCTCGCCCGACGTGTCCGCCCTCGCGTCGCCGAAGACGTGGGGATGGCGACGGATCATCTTCTCGGCGATTCCGCGGACGACGCCGGCGGCGTCGAAGGCTCCTTCCTCCTGGGCGAGGCGGGCGAGGAACACCACCTGGAACAGGAGATCCCCGAGCTCCTCCTTGAGCGAACCCCGTTCGTCCCGGTCGATCGCCTCGACGACCTCGTAGCACTCCTCGAGCAGGTAGCCGCGTAGCGTCGCGTAGGTCTGCTCGCGGTCCCAAGGGCAGCCATCGGGGGCCCGCAGCCGGTCCATCAGCGCGACGAGATCTTCGAACCGGTCGATCCGTTCCATGGCGGGGCGCTCTCCTTGACTCGACGCGAGCAGCGGCACATCTTTGACCGCGGTCTCGGCGTCCGCCGTCGGACGGACGCTTGAGGTGCGCGATTGAAATTGAAACTCGAAGAAGGAGGATGGTACCATCCCGCCGCGGGCGGTTGCGCGCGGGAGAGGGCGGAGCGCGCCGGAGGGCGGGATGAAGGAGCAGGAACCGGCCGGCGGGAAGGGCGAGAATCGCGCCGCCCCGGCGTTCAAGGTGACGGACAGGCGTCACTTCACCGTGGACGGGGAGCGCCGATCGGGGGAGCCGGACGAGGCCGAGCACCGGCCGCCCCCCCCTCCGCCTCCCGAGGACCCGCCCCGGCCGGAGGCCCGCGCGGGATTCGAGCACCGCTCCCTCGACGAGCCTTCGGACGTCGACTTCACTATGCTGATCAACGCCATGGCGCAGCCCGCGTTGCTCTTCCTGGGCGAGATCCCGCACCCGGGGAGCGGCCAAGCCACGGTGGACCCCGAGAAGGCGAAGCTCCAGATCGACATGCTGGAGCTCCTGCACGTGAAGTGCCGGGGCAACCTGTCCCGCCAGGAGGAGACGCTCCTGGAACAGGTGCTCTACCAACTCCGCATGCTCTACGTGGCCCGCGCGGGCCTGGGCGGCTGATCGCGGTCCCGCGGGCCGCGCCTCGAGGACGCTCGGCTCGGGCGCTGCGTTGGATCGCCCCGCTCCTCCTGGTGGCCGCGACCGCGCTCTCCGGCTCCGCCGCGGCGGACAGCGGCGTCATCCATCTCGTCGCCCCGAGCCCCGAACCCGAAGGCGAGCGCCCGGCCGAGAATGGCGGCATCGCGGCCCTCAGGGAAGGCCGGCGGGGCTTCGATTTCGACACGTTCCAGTCCCGTCTCGAAGGGGCGTGGTTCCAGCGCAAGGGTTACCTCGCCGACTCGCGCGACGCCGACGCCTCTCGCCAATCGGAGCTGATCCGGGCCTTCTGCGCGGAGGAGGACATTCACCGGGTGGAGGGAGCCGCCGCCGCGCTGGTGGCGGAGGCCCGGCGGTATCTCGGCGAAGGGAGCCACGAGAAAGCGCTCCGCTCGCTGGAGCTGGCCGACGTATTCGATCCCTCCGCCTCGCAGATCCATCTCGCGCGGGCGTCGGTCCTGTGGAAGTCGGGCGGCGGGCTCTTGCGGACGGGCGGCGAGCTCTTCCGGGCGGCGAAGGCACAGCTCCGCGAAGCGTGGACGAGCCTCGGCCTGGTCAACGACCTCGCTCTCGTGTTGGTATTCGCCCTCCTCGGGTGCCTGGCCGCATTCTCGTTGCTCCTCGTCTTGCGGCATCAGGTCGCCGTGCGCCACGAGGTCGAGGAGGAGATGCTGCGGCGGGGAGCGGAGCGATGGGCGCCCGCCGCAGGCTGGGCGCTGCTCCTCCTGCCGCTCCTCTCGTGGATCGCCGCGGGCTGGATCGCACTCTACTGGCTCGTCGTGACGTTCCGTGTGTCGGGGAAAGCGGAGCGGCTCGTGGCCACCGTCCTGCTGCTAGGCGCCTTCGTGTCGGTGCCGGCGTACCGTGTCGCGGTGGCCATTTACGGCCTGACCGCCGATCCGGTGGTCCGGACGTCGCTTGCGGCGGCGTCGGGCCGCTGGGACCCCGATCGCGTCGTCAAGATGCGCGAGCTGGTCGAGGCGCACCCCGAGCAGCCGATCTACCGGTTCCTCCTGGCGGGACTCTACAAGAACGGGCGCTACTACGAAGAGGCGTACCGCGAGTACAAGCAGGTCCTCGCCCTCGATCCCGACACCTATCACGCGCTGGTCAACCTCGGTAACATCTTCTTCCATACCGGGCAGTACTCCGAGGCAGCGGTCATGTACAAACGGGCGATCGCCGTGGAGCCCGAATCGATCCTCGCGTACTACGATCTCCACCTTGCGCAGTCCGAGGCTTTCAACTTCAAGGAGGCCGAGACCTCTCTCAACCGGGCCCGAGACATCGACCCGAAAGCGATCGCGGACTTGCTCTCGCGGCATGCGAAGGAGGGAGATCGGCCCACGGTTGTCGACGCGGGCGTCGGGGTCGGAACGATCGTGCGGGCGACGCTGTCGGGTGGCCAGCTCAAGGGCTGGCTCGAGAGCGGCCGGAGGGGCGGGCCAGGCCGCGAGATCGCCCTGCAATTCCTGAACCCCACGAGCGTCGTGGCCCTCCTGGCCCTGGTCGCCGCGCTGGTGGCGCTCTTGTCCTCGGTCCGGCAACGTCCGGCGCGTCGCTGCGCTCGGTGCGGCCGCCCGTTCTGTCATCTGTGCAAGAGCGCGCGGGACGCGAACGACTACTGCACCCAGTGCGTGCACCTGTTCGTCCTCGGGGACGGACTGGCTCCGGAGACCAAGACCCGGAAGCTCTACGAGATCGAGCGCCACGACCGGATGAACCGATTCATCCGCCGGATCGCCTCCACGGTGCTGCCCGGGGCCGGAGACGTGCTCAAGGGCAAGCCCGCTCTCGGCGCGCTCCTGCTCTTCCTCTGGCTGACGGCGTGGATCGCGTGGCTGCCGGAGTTGTTCGTCCCGATCCAGCGCTTCACGGGTGCCGATCTTCGGCTGGACCTCCTCCGCTCGGGCAGCGTACCCGCCTCGTTCCCTCTCTGTCCGGCCGCGCTCGTCTGCGCGCCGCTGGCCGCGGCCGTCTGGCTCGCCGGGAACCTCCGGCAGCGACGTCGCTTCGAGGCGTAAGGTGGCGCTCGAAGGCACGCTCAAGGACTTCGGGCTGGCGGATATCCTCCAGCTCATCGGCATCCAGCGAAAGACCGGCACCCTGACCGTCGAGAACGACGAGGACGCGGTGACCGTGACCTTCCTGGAGGGCCAGGTCGTCGGCGCCGACACGCGGCGGCGGAACCTCGAGGATCTCCTGGGATCGGTCTTGGTACGCACGGGCAGGATCACCGCAGCGCAGCTCCAGGAAAGCCTTAAGATCCAGAAGAGCACCCTCCAGCGCCTCGGCTACATCCTGGTCAAGGCGGGCTTCGTCTCGGAGCAAGATCTGCAGGACGCCCTTCGGATCCAGGTCACCCAGATCGTCTACCGCCTCTTCCGCTGGCGCGCCGGCCGCTACCACTTCGCCCCCGCGGAGCACGTCGAGTACGACCGCGAACACTTCGCCCCGATCGGGGCCGAGACCATCCTGATGGAAGGGGCGCGGATGGTCGACGAATGGCCGATCATCGAGAAGCGAATCCGATCGGGCCAGATGGTGCTGAGAAAGACGGTGACGGGCGCGGCGGTGGAAGCGCCCGTCCAGTCCCTCGTGGACGCCGACATCGACCTCGGCCTGCAGGGTGCGGGCGAGGCCGGCACGGCCGCGCCGGAGATCCAGATCACTCCCGAGGCAAGGGAGGTTCTCCGGATGGTGGACGGGCGCGCCAACGTCCAGGAGATCTCCGAACGGTGCCCTCTGGGGGAATTCGACACCTATCGGCTCCTGTACGAGCTGGTGAACCGGAGCCTGATCGAAGAGATCCGCGCGGCGTCGGTGATCGAGCCGCTCCGGCCGGCGGATCTCCGCGAGCGCCTTACCACCCAAGGGGTCCCTCTCCTTCTCGCCACCCTCGCGGTCGTTTCGCTCCTCACGCTCCGTTTCAATCCCGCGGCGCCGTGGAGGATGGAATTGAGCGGCGACGCCACGGAGCGCCTCCGGACGTTCGCGAGCCGCGCACGGCTCGAGCGAGTCGAGCAGGCGGTGCGCGCGTTCTATCTCGACTTCGGCGCCGTCCCGCCGCGACTCGACGCACTGGTCCACAGCGGGTATCTCAAGCCCAGGGACCTCCTGGACCCCTGGAGCCGCCCGTACGTCTACCGGCTGGCGCCCGAGGGGTACCGGATCGAGGGCCATGGGGGCGCGGACAGCGACGAGCTGACCGTCCAGCACCGCTTCACCGCTGCCGAACGGATGGTCCTCGAGGGCGCGGCCGGTGCCACGCCCATCGGAAGTCGCGGCCGTCCTTGACACGCTGATCCCCCCGTCTTAAGAAACCGGCCTGAACGTCGATCGGACCGGGAGTCCGCGGCGGGGAGACTGCGCATGAGCAAGATCATCGGCATCGATCTCGGCACGACGAATTCGGTGGTGGCGGTCATGGAGGGTGGCAAGCCCAACGTCATCGCCAACGCGGAGGGTGGCCGCCTCACGCCTTCGGTGGTCGCGGTGACCGACAAGGGGGAGAGGCTGGTAGGCCAGGTGGCCAAGCGGCAGGCGATCACCAATCCCGAGAACACCGTCTACTCGATCAAGCGGTTCATGGGACGCAAGTTCGCCGAGGTCCAGGAGGAGATCCGGATGGTTCCGTTCCGGGTCGAGCCGACGGAGAACGGCGACGTGCGGGTGACGATCCAAGGCAAGCCGATGTCGCCCCCGGAGATTTCCGCTTCGGTGCTCCGGAAGCTCAAGGACGCGGCGGAGGCTCACCTCGGGGAGCCGGTGACCCGTGCGGTGATCACCGTCCCGGCCTACTTCAACGACGCGCAGCGGCAGGCCACCAAGGACGCGGGCCAGATCGCGGGGCTCCAGGTCGAGCGGATCGTCAACGAGCCGACGGCGGCCGCCTTGGCCTACGGGCTCGACAAGAAGAAGGACGAGACCATCGCCGTCTTCGACTTCGGCGGCGGAACCTTCGACATCTCCGTCCTCGAGGTGGGCGAAGGCGTGGTGGAAGTGAAGGCCACGAACGGAGACACCCACCTGGGCGGCGACGACATCGACCAGCGGCTCATCGACTGGATCGTGGCCGAGTTCCGAAAGGACCAGGGGATCGACCTCGGCAAGGACAAGATGGCTCTGCAGCGGCTCAAGGAAGCCGCGGAGAAGGCAAAGTGCGAGCTGAGCTCGGTGATGGAAACCGAGATCAATCTCCCATTCATCACCGCCGACCAGAGCGGCCCGAAGCACCTCCAGTTGCGACTGAACCGCGCCAAGTTCGAGCAGCTCGTGGACGACATCCTCCGGCGGACGCTCGGCCCGTGCGAGCGGGCGCTTTCCGATGCGGGTTTCAAGCCCGACCGGATCCACGAGGTCGTCCTGGTCGGGGGATCGACTCGGATTCCACGGGTTCAAGAGCTGGTCCGCGACTTCTTCGGCAGGGAGCCCCACAAGGGCGTGAACCCGGACGAGGTCGTCGCGGTGGGCGCGGCGATCCAGGCTGGCGTGCTCGCCGGCGACGTCAAGGACATCCTGCTGCTGGACGTGACGCCGCTCTCACTGGGGATCGAGACCTTGGGCGGAGTGGCCACGCGGCTCATCCCGCGGAACACCACGATCCCCACGCGGAAGAGCGAGATCTTCTCCACCGCTTCGGACGGGCAGACCAGCGTCGAGGTGCATGTCCTCCAGGGTGAGAGGGAGATGGCCTCCGGGAACAAGACCTTGGGCCGGTTCCACCTGGACGGGATTCCGGCGGCGCCGCGGGGGGTGCCGCAGATCGAGGTTACCTTCGACATCGACGCGAACGGCATCGTGCACGTCTCTGCGAAGGACCTCGGAACCGGCAAGGAGCAGAAGATCGCCATTACCGCTTCCTCGGGGTTGAGCAAGGACGATGTCGAGAAGATGGTTCGCGAGGCCGAGTCCCACGCCGTGGACGACAAGGGGCAACGGGATGCCGTGGAAGCCCGGAATCGTGCCGATCAGATGGTCTACCAGGTCGAGAAGACGCTGGGCGAGCATGGGGCCAAGATCGGCGAGGCCGAACAGGCCCCGGTTAGGGAAGCGATCAAGGAAGTGAAGGCCGCTCTCGAGAAGGGCGATCCCGCCGCCATTCGCGGGGCGACCGAGCGGCTCGAGAAAGCCTCGCATCGCATGGCGGAGGCGATCTACCGTGGGGCTTCCGGCGGCCCCGGCGCCGGACCTTCGGCGGCCGAATCGCGACCGGGAGGCCCCTCGCCCCGGTCGACCGAGGAGGTCATTGACGCCGAGGTCGTGGACGGGGATGATCACGGCCGGAACTGAGGCTGCGGGACCTGCCGCGAGGCTCCGGGAGGAGAAGGCGCTATGGCCCAGAACGAGTGGGACCCGCTGAAGGAACTCGTCGGCGTCCAGCAGCGGATGAACAAGCTGTTCGAGAGCGCGCTCGCCCGAACGAATTTCGACGCCGAAGGAGGCGTCGGAGCCTGGGCGCCGGTGAGCGACGCCTACGAGACCCCGGATCGGATGATCCTGCACGTCGAGCTGCCTGGCCTCGAGCAGGCCGATATCGATGTCCGGGTGGAGCGGGACGAGCTGGTGGTTCAGGGCGAGCGCCGCATGGACCGCGATCCGTCGGGGGAATATCACCGCGTCGAGCGCTCGTACGGGAAGTTCCTCCGCCGCTTCCAGCTCCCCCCGACGGTGGACCGTGAATCCGTCGAGGCCGTCTACCGCGATGGCGTGCTGACCGTCACCCTCACGAAGCAGGACCGTGATCGTTCCGGCGCGATCCGGGTGGCCGTGCGGTGAGATGCCTCGGCGCCGCTTGCGCACGCGAGGAACTTCACGGATCCGCGCGCTTTCTGCATGCTATACTCCCCCCGCCTTGCCGGGGGAGGGATGGACGAGGAGCGCGAAGAGTCGGGCGGTTCCACGTCGGAATCGCTGAAAAAATACCTGAGGGAGATCTCTCGGCTCCCCCGCGTGACCGCGGAGGAAGAGCGAGATCTCGGGCGGCGGATCCAGAAGGGTGACGCCCAGGCGTTGCGACGGCTCGTCGAGGCGAACCTCCGATTCGTCGTCTCCTACGCAAAGCGTTACCGGGGCTGCGGCCTTTCCTTCCTCGACCTCATCAACGAGGGGAACATCGGCCTGATCGAGGCGGCCAAGCGATACGACGCCTCGAAGAACGTGAAGTTCATCACCTACGCCGTGTGGTGGGTCCGGCAGGCGATCATCCACGCGCTGTCGGACCAGAGCGGCGCGTTCCGCCTCCCGCAGAAGCAGGCGAACCTGCTCTACCGCATCGGCAAGGCGCAGTCGAGCCTCCTTTCGAAACTCCGGCGGACCCCCTCCGCTGAGGAGATCGCGCGGCAGATGGACGTGACCATCGAGGAGGTCACCAACCTCCTCCAGGTTTCGGACGAGAACATCTCCCTTTCCGCGATCATCGACGAGGAGCACGAATTCCATCTGTCGGACAAGCTCGAGCAGGGGATCATCCCGTCCGCCGACTTCGTTCTCCTCCGCTCGTCCCTGAAGGGCCTCCTCCGCCAGGCCCTGACCGAGCTGGACGAGAAGGAGGAACGGGTCATCCGTCTGCGGTTCGGTCTCGACGGAGCCGATCCCAAGACCCTCAAGGAGATCGGCGAGATGATGAATCTCTCGAGGGAGCGGATCCGGCAGATCGAGGCCCAGGCGATCGAGAAGCTCAATCGCTCGCAGAAGTGCCAGCAGTTGCGCGGCTATCTCAACTGACGGGGGATGTCGCGGCCGGCTCGGCGTCGGGCCCGCCGCGCGCGGAGGGGACCGATGGAAGCGCCGTGTCCGCTCTGCCACGGGACCGGCTTCGAGATCCGGACCCGCCCCGGTGGCCTGACCGCTGCGGTGCAATGCGCGTGCGGAAGGGAGGGGCGGGGAGAGGCCCTCTTGCGCGCCGCGCGGATCCCGAGGCGGTACGACCACTGCTCCCTCGATGCGTTCGAGGTCCACGATGCGAGCCACGAAGCCGCGCTACGCCTCTCGAGGGAATGGGTCGAGCGCTGGCCCGACCGGACCGAGCACGGCCTGCTGTTTCTCGGAGAACCGGGGACGGGGAAGACGCACCTCGCGGTCGGCATCGCACGGGACCTGGTGCGGATCAAAGGGGCCCGTGCGCTGTTCTACGAGCAGCGACAGCTTCTGAAGGACCTGCAGGCGACGTTCGACGCCGGGGCGGGACGGAGCGAGGTGGAGGTGCTCGGGCCGGTGTTCGAGGCCGAGGTGCTCGTGCTCGACGACCTCGGCGCAGGGCGTACCACCCCCTGGGCTCGCGACGTGATGCACGATCTCATCGCCCACCGCTACAACGAGAAGCTCCCGCTGATCATGACCTCGAACCGTCCGACCGGCGAGGACGCCGAGCCAAGGTCGGCGGACCCGGCTCCCGTCGAAGGCCTCACGCTGAAAGACCGCCTCGGCGACGCGCTCATGTCACGCCTGTACGAGATGTGTCTCGTCGTTCCGGTCGGAGGGAAGGACTTCCGCCGGGGGGTCCTGCATGCCCGCCATCGCTTCTGACGCCGCCGCGCCGGCCACCGCGCGGTCCGGAAGGAGAGTCCATGGAACCTAGCGGCCAGTCCAACCTTCTCTACGAGGTCCGCGAGCGAACCGCATGGCTCACCGTGCACCGGCCCGACAAGCTCAACGCGCTGAACCGCGAGACCATGGAGAACATCGGCGAGGCGGTCAGGACGGCGGTCGCCGACCCGGCCGTGGGCGCTCTCGTGGTCACCGGAGCGGGAGATAAGGCGTTCGTCGCCGGAGCCGACATCACGGAGATGAGCGTGATGACTCCTTCGGAAGCTCAGGCGTTCTCCCGGTTCCTGCAGGAGGTGCTGGACCGGCTCGAGCGCTCGCCGAAGCCGGTCGTCGCCGCCGTGAACGGCTTCGCGCTCGGAGGAGGGCTCGAGCTCGCCATGGCGTGCCATGTCCGCGTCGCGTCGGAGACCGCGCGCTTCGGACAGCCCGAGGTGGGCCTCGGACTGATCCCCGGTGCCGGAGGAACGCAGCGGCTTCCGAGAATCGTGGGACGCGGGGCGGCTCTCGATCTCATCCTCCGCGGGGAGATGATCGACGCGGCGGAGGCGCTCCGGATCGGACTGGTCAGCCGGGTCGTGCCGGCTGCCGGACTGCGCGAGTCGGTGACGGCGTACGCGGCCGCCCTGAACGCCAAGAGCCCGACGGCGCTCGCGCGCGCCCTCGAAGCGGTGGTCTCGGGAACGGAGATGTCGTTTTCCGAGGCGCTGCGTATGGAGGCCGCGCTGTTCGCCCTCGGTTTTTCCACCGAAGACATGCGCGAGGGAACCCGCGCGTTCCTCGAGAAGCGGAAGCCCTCGTTCCCGGGACGGTAGCGGCGGGTGTGGCGGCTCAAATTCCTCCGGATCCTGCTGCCGGCGCTCCTCCTGCCGTTCATCGCGGTGTTGGTGCTCACGATGCACGAGCGTCCGGCTCCGAAAACGCCCTCGGGGGACGCCCGTCCGTTCGTCGGCCCGCGCGCTGAGGGCATCGAGCTGACCGACCTGTCGGGTGGCACGCGCAGGGGGTGGATCCAGGCGAGGCTCGTCCAGGCGGATGACAAGGGAAGACTCCGCCTCGAAGGAATCAAGAAGCTCGTCATCGACCGCGAAGCGGCGCCCGCGCTGGTCGTAAGCGCCGAACGCGGTGGAATCGAGGGAGAGCCCGGACAACGCGTGATGCGTCTCGAGGGCGGGGTCAGCGTGCACGAGGAGGAGGCCGGACTGGCGCTCGAACTCCCCACCCTCGAGGTCAACGAGGTGGTCGGCGAAGCCCGATCGATCGGGGAGGTGAGCGTCCAGGATCCCACGTACGCCGGCCGGGCGGCGTCGGTGGTGTACGGGCTCCACGGGCAGCCGACGGTGCTCGCCGGCCTGGAGGTGAAGGATCGAGACGGTGAGACGCTCCGCGCCCAGCACGCCCGCCTCCTCGACGGCTCCAAGGACATGGACCTCTCGGGCGAGGTCCGAGCTCAAGAATCGGGCTGGACGCTCACGGCGGGCCGACTCAGGATCCAGCGGGACGCGGAGGGAAGGCTACGCCATGCCACCGCCGCCGAGAGCGTCGTGGGCGCCCAGGCGGCCGCGCCGGATGCCGCGACGCCGCGGTTCGCCGCCGATGCGGTCGAGGCGACGTGGGATGCCTCGGGTCACCCCGACACGAGCGTGCTCGAGGGGCGCGCGCGACTGGAGCAGGCGGGGAGCGTGCTGACCGCCGATCGGATCGAGGCGGCGAGGGCCGGCCGGGAGACGACCGCCGCCGGGTGGGAGGTCCGCGCGAAGGGTTCCGTGCGCGTCGCGGGAACATGGCACCAGGCCCCGTCTTCGGCGCAGGCCGATCTTCTCACCGCGGAGCTTGGCGGGAGCGGCGCCTTGCTTCGCGCGGAGCTTGAAGGGAACGTCCGGTTCGACGGGAGCGGCACGGCGGGCGAGGCGGCGCACCTCGTCTACGTGACCTCCGGCCGCGGCCAGGCGACGCTCCTGTCGGGGCCAGGGCGGCGGGCGCGACTCGCGCGCGAGCGCACTCGCGTGGCCGCGGACCGCCTGACGACGGACCCGGAGGGCACGGAGCTGACGGCGGAGGGGCACGTCGAGTCCACGCTCCTCGCGGCGCCGATGCCCGCGAGCGGCGGGCCCAAGCCCGACGGGCTCTTCGTCGCGGGCGAAGCGGTGCACTTCGTCTCCGCGCGCCTCACGAGCCGATCCGCCGAGAGCCGGCTCGTGTTCGAGGGGGAGGTGCGGGGCTGGCAGGAAGAGCGCAATCTCTCGGCGGACCACGTCGAGGTGAGGCAGCAGCCCGAGGAACTCCACGCGAAAGGGAGCGTGAACACGCGGGTGCCGAGGGAGCGGGGAGCGTCCGCGTCGGAGGCGGACTACGTCCGGGTCGCCGCGAACCAGCTCGATTACGGGGCCGCCGAGCGAAAGGCCGTGTACACGGGAAGCGTGCGCGTTCGGCAGGCGGAAGGCTGGCTCGAGGCCGCGCGCGTCGACGTGCTGCTGGCGGAGAGTGGAGGAGATGTTCGCGAGATGCTGGCGTCGGGCAGCGTGCGGTTCGAGTTCCACTCCTCCGCGGGCGGGACCCTCCCCCAGCCCGTCACCGGGGAGGGCGACCGGGTCGAGTACCTCCCCGCGGAGAGCACCGTCCGCCTCTTCGGGGACGAAGCGCCGGCGACGATCCGGAGAACGGGCGCCCAAGGGGGCACCACCACCGGGAGGGTGCTACGCTATCGCCTCGACGTGGGAACCATCGAGGTCGAATCCGGCGACCGCAACCGCGCGCGAATTCGTACTTCCGAAAGGTGAGGACGGCGGGTGGCGGACACGGCCCGAGCGACGGCGGAAAGCAACGGCGCCGGCCTGGTGGCCGAGAATCTCACCAAGACGTACCGGAGCCGGACCGTGGTCGACGGCGTCACGGTTCGGATCCTTCCGGGTGAGGTCGTCGGGCTGCTGGGGCCGAACGGGGCCGGGAAGACCACGTCGTTCTACTTGATTCTCGGCCTCGTCCCCCCCCAGCGGGGTCGCGTCGTGCTGGACGGCCGCGACATCACCGGCATGCCCATGTACCTTCGCGCTCGCCACGGAATCGGCTACCTCCCCCAGGAGGCTTCGATCTTCCGTCGCATGACGGTCGAGGAAAACCTCCAGGCGATCCTCGAGGTGCGGGGCGCCGATGCGGAGGAGTCGCGACGCCGCTGCGGACAGCTCATCGAGGAGTTCGGTCTCAAGCACGTCGCCAAGACCCCGGGCTACGCGCTGTCCGGAGGAGAACGACGGCGCGCGGAGATCGCGCGGGCGCTGACGAGCGACCCGGCCTACATGCTCCTCGACGAGCCGTTCGCGGGGATCGACCCGATCGCGGTCGCCGATCTGCAGCAGGTGGTGGTCCGGCTCCGAGAGCGCGGCATCGGCGTCCTGATCACGGATCACAACGTGCGCGAGACTTTGCAGATCACCGATCGTGCGTATATTATCAGCCAGGGTCGAATTTTTCGCGATGGAACCCCCGCGGAGCTCGCCGCCGACGCGGACGTGCGGCGAGTGTATCTGGGGGAGCGCTTCCGGCTGCAGTGAGCCGGTCACACACCGAGGCTGATGGCCCTCGAACAGAAACTCAGCGTCCGGATGAGCCAGCGGCTCATCATGACTCCCTCCTTGCAGCAAGCCATCAAGCTGCTGCAGATGTCGAAGCTCGAGCTCACCGACGAGATCCAGCAGGAGCTGCTCGAGAACCCCGTCCTCGAGGAGGTCGTCGAGGAGCCGGCGCCGCCGGATCGCGCCGAGAGCGAGACCCGCGCTGAGGAGAAGCCGGCCCCTGAGGAAGCGCGCCAGGATCCTTTCGAGGAGATCGACTACGAGTCGTACTTCCAGGATACCGACGGGGGCTACGTGCCCCGGGGATCGGCGGAGACCGGAGGAGAGGATCTCCCGTCATTCGAGAACGTCCTCGTCCGGCCGCAGAACCTCGCGGATCACCTGACCTGGCAGCTCGACATGTCCACCTCTTCGGAGGTCCGGAAGGAGATCGGCCGGGCGATCATCGGGAATCTCAACGACGACGGCTACCTCCGCGCGTCGCTGGAGGAGATCCGCGACATGGGCGCCTACCCGCCCGAAGAAGTCGATGCGACCCTCGCAATGATCCAAGGGCTCGATCCCGTCGGCGTCGCCGCGAGGGATCTCGTGGAGTGCCTCTGCACGCAGCTGCGACATTTCGGGCAGGCGGGAACCGCCGCGGAGACCATCGTCCGGCACCACCTCGACAAGCTCCAGAACCGCCGCTACAAGGAGCTGGCCGAGACCCTCGGCCTCGACATGGAGGACCTCCAGGCCGAGATCGAGATCATCCGGCACCTCGACCCCCGACCGGGTCAGAAGTACAACGCCGAGAGCAGCCGGTACGTGGTGCCCGACGTCTACGTGGTGAAGATCGGGGACGAGTACCAGATCCTGCTGAACGATGAGGGGCTCCCGCGGCTCCGGATCAGCCCGGTCTATCGCCGGATGGTCGAGCGCGGAGCCTCGGCCACGACCCCCGCCGACGCCAAGGACTACGTCCGGAACAAGCTCCGCTCGGCGTTCCGCCTGATCAAGAGCCTCGAGGAGCGCCAGAGGACGATTTACAAGGTGGCCCGCTCGATCGTGAAGTTCCAGGGCGAGTTCCTCGACTTCGGCATCGAGCGCTTGCGCCCGTTGGTCCTGAAGGACGTGGCCGACGACATCGGCATGCACGAGTCCACCGTGAGCCGCGTGGTGAACAACAAGTACATGCACACCCATCGGGGGCTGTTCGAGATGCGTTTTTTCTTCCACAGCGGCATCTCGTCGACCCGCGGGGGCGAGGACGTGTCTTCGCTCACGGTGAAGGAGCGCATCCGCAAGATCATCACGGCGGAGGACGGCCGCCGCCCGCTGTCGGACGCCGCCATCGTGAAGATCCTAAATCTCCTTTCTGGTTCAGAAAGGCGAGGCCCAGGATCCGGGAGAGATCCTGCTCCTTTTTCTCCAGCGCCCGGAGAAATTCGGCGAGGGTGATCTCGCCCTCGCCAACGCAGATATAATCAATGGCAGGACAGTCCCTGAGCGTCTCCTCCGCCATAAAGGACGGATGTTCTCCGCCCATGATAACGATCGATCGGGGGCTGACGCTCTTAATGAGATTGGCGGCATTGATCCCATCATAGATAAAGGCGGTGCAGATCACAGAGATGCCGACCACATCCGGTTTCTCCCTCCGGACCTTTTCTTCGAGATCTCTCCAGGGGTTTTCATTCAGTGTGCAATCCATGTAGTCGATATCAAATCCTTCTCTTTCCAGATAGGCTAATAATTGAAGGCATCCCGGGGAAGGGACCCAG